>NZ_JBSVWS010000016.1:0-57351 GCF_054071155.1 Pseudomonas sp. SDO5532_S415
ATGGCGACCTCGAGATCGCTATCGCTGGCAAGCCAGCTCCCACAGGTCCGTGTTTTCCTTTCACCCTACAATCCATCTCCCAGCAATCTGAGGTATTCAGGGCTGTCGCTGATGGAATTGTGCCCGGTGCCCGCAATCACCTGCAGCGTCGCTATGCCCTCAGGAAAATGGCTGAAGAGCCGCCGGGTACTGGCAGCGGGAATCACTTCGTCATGCTCGGCAGCGATCAGCCGTGTCGGTATCGTGATGTGTTCGGCATAGCGCCAGGACTCGAATTTATCCTGCAGCAGCCACTGCACCGGAAACCAGCGGAACTGGCGGACAGCGAGCTCCTCCAGGCTGTTGTAAGGCGTGATCAATAGCAACTTCGTCGCCGGGCGAGAACCGGCCAGGCGAATGGCCACGCCCGAACCCAGGCTGCGCCCGACCACGGCAATCTGCGGGTGGTCGGCGTAGACCTTGTCGAACAAGGCCATGGCGTCGCGGGCAATGGCTTCTTCGGAGGGCGAGCCGCTGCTGCCGCCGTAGCCCCGGTAATGCATGAAATACAGGGCATGCTCAGGAAAGGCCTGGGCGAATGGCGGCAGGCTGCGCGAGACGTCCTCGGCGTTGCCACCGAAGTAAATCAGCGCTTTTGGACCCACGTGCGGCCTGACCGAAACCAGTATCTGCGCGTCGTCGACGGGCAATGTAAGCAGCGTCGCGGCTGAGTCGACGGCGCGGGGTTGCGGGTAGTAGATGAGCGCGCGCTGAAACACGAACAGCGCAGCGCAAAGCGCCAGGTACAACGCTGCGAGGATGACGACGAGTAACATCAGGGTCCGGGACATTCGGCTAACGTTAGTGGGCGGCAT
Organism: Pseudomonas sp. SDO5532_S415; assembly: GCF_054071155.1. Lineage (NCBI taxonomy): Bacteria > Pseudomonadati > Pseudomonadota > Gammaproteobacteria > Pseudomonadales > Pseudomonadaceae > Pseudomonas > Pseudomonas sp. SDO5532_S415. Next base: position 855 of record NZ_JBSVWS010000016.1, read on the forward strand.
TGACGGCTCCGGGGTGCTGTCAGAGTGTAGCTGGCGGTAAAGGAGGGGACCGATGCCCGATATTCCTCAATGGCTCAACGTACGGCCATCCGAACGATCGGCCCTGTGGCTGGGGTTCGCCTTCCATTTCTGCGTGCTCGCCAGCTATTACTTGGTGCGACCGTTGCGCGATGCCCTGGGGCTCGAAGGCGGCGCCGACAAGTTGCAGTGGCTGTTCACCGCCACTTTCGTGGTCATGTTACTGATGGTGCCCGTGTTCGGCGCGCTGGCGTCGCGCCTGCCGGCCACGCGGTTCGTGCCGCTGATCTACCGGGTGATCGCTGTGTCGATGCTGGTATTTGGCGGGCTGATCGCCAACCACGTCGCACCGGTCATGGTTGGTCGGGTGTTTTTTGTCTGGATCAGCATCTACAACCTGTTCATCGTCTCGATTTTCTGGAGCGTGCTGGTCGACCGCTTTTCCAGCGAGCAAGGGCGGCGACTGTTCGGATGCATCGCGGCGGGCGGCACCCTCGGCACGTTTGTCGGGCCGTTGCTGGCGGCGACCATGGCCACTCGTCTGGGGCCGATGGCTCTGACCGTCGCGGCGGCGCTGTTGCTGGAAATCGCCGTACGCTGCTATCGGGCACTGCTGTCGCGCACGCAGTCACAGTCCGGCAATCGGCTAATCGACGAACGGCGCATGGGCGGCAGCATGCTCGCCGGTATCACCCTGATTCTGCGCTCTCCCTACCTGCTGGGGCTGGTGCTGTTCATGCTGCTGCACACCAGTGCGGCGACCTTCTTGTATTTCGAGCAGGGACGGATTGTCGCTGGCAGCTACGCTGATACTGGCAGCAGGACGCAATTCTTCGCCGTCGTCGATCTGATCGTGTCGGCGCTGACCTTGACGTTCCAGCTGCTGCTGACGGCGCCGTTGATCCGCCTGGTGGGCATTGGCGGAGCGTTGGTCGCCCTGCCGATGGCGACGATCGTGGCATTCACCGCCATGGCGCTGGCACCGGTGCCGACCACCGTGGCGCTGGCCCAGGGCCTGCGCCGCGCGGTGGAGTTCGCCATCGTGCGCCCGGCGCGGGAGGTGTTGTGGACGGTGGTGAGCCGCGAGGAGAAGTACAAGGCCAAGAATGTGATCGAGACCCTGGTCTATCGTGGTGGTGATGCCGCCAGTGGCTGGTTGTCCGCCGGTTTGACGGCGCTGGGCACGGGGTTCGGTCTGGTGGCGGTGGCGATCGTGCCATTGGCCGGGTTGTGGGGCTGGTTGTGCCTGTGGCTGGCCAGGCAGCAGGCACGACGCGCCGAACCTGCACCACGGGAGAGGGACATGTCATGAGCCATGCGGATGGTTTCACCCGCAGGAAACTACTCACGCTGGCTGCCGGTGTTTCGGCGGTCTTCACGCTCGGTCCGGCGGTTGCGCAAACCGTGCTGTCGACGGGAACAGGAGGCAAAACCATGCAGACCCGCGCCATTCCTTCCAGCAACGAACCACTGCCCATCGTAGGGTTGGGCACCTATCGCGGGTTTGATGTCTCGCCCCAGGATCAGGCCTACCGGCAATTGCCCGGGGTGCTGCGTGCGTTGTTCGAGAAGGGCGGGACGGTGATCGACAGCTCGCCGATGTACGGTCGCGCGGAAGAGAACACGGGCGAATTGCTGTCGATCCACGAACCGCGCTCGCCGGCGTTTCTGGCGACCAAGGTGTGGACCCAGGGCCGCGAGGAAGGCATCGCGCAGATGGAGCAGTCGTTCAAGCTGTTGCAGACCGACCGCATCGACCTGATGCAGATCCACAATCTGCTGGACTGGCAAACCCATCTGCCGACCTTGCGGCGATGGAAGGAACAAGGGCGCATCCGCTACATCGGCATCACCCATTACACCTCGTCGGCTTATGAAGAAGTGGAAGCGGTGCTCAGGGCCGAGCCGCTGGACTTCCTGCAAATCAACTATGCCCTGGACGATCGCGGCGTCGAGAAGCGCCTCCTGCCGCTGTGCCGCGAGCGGGGCGTGGCAGTGATCTGCAACCGACCGTTCGGCGGCGGCGGGCTGATCGGCCGCTTGCAAGGCAAACCGCTACCCGGTTGGGCCGCACAAGTCGGGGTCAAGAGCTGGCCGCAGCTGGCACTCAAATTCATCCTGTCGCATTCGGCGGTGACTTGCGTCATCCCCGGCACCGGCAACCCGCGCTACATGACGGAAAACGCCGGCGCGGGCTTCGGTCCGATGCTCACCGATGCCCAGCGTCATCAGTTGATTGCGCTGGTGGAGTAGGACTGGAGCAAAATGAATTCCTGTGGCGAGGGAGTAAACTCCCTCGCCACAGGGTTCTCATGGGTTTGAGGATCTCATCAGGACTTCACAAAAGCTCTCCTATACTGTCCGCGTTGACTGGCTCGACTCCCCAATGACCATTACTGCAAGGAGATCAATCATGGCAATCCGTATTGGCGACGAAGCACCGGATTTCACCGCTGAAACCACCGAAGGCAAGATCAACTTTCACGAGTGGATCGGCGACAAGTGGGCCATTCTGTTTTCCCATCCGAAGGACTTTACCCCTGTCTGCACCACCGAGCTGGGTTACCTGGCCAAGCTCAAGCCTGAGTTCGACAAGCGCAACACCAAGATCCTCGGCCTGAGCATCGACCCGGTCAGCGACCATAACAAGTGGGTCGGTGACATCGAGGAGACCCAGGGCAATGCCGTCAACTATCCGCTGATCGGCGACGAAAACCTGGTGGTGGCCAAGCTCTACGACATGATTCACCCCAATGCCAGCGGCGGTTCGCGCACGGCCGTGGACAACGCCACGGTGCGTTCGGTGTTCCTTGTCGGGCCGGACAAGAAGATCAAGGCGATGCTGATCTACCCGATGAGCACCGGGCGCAATTTCGATGAAGTGCTGCGGTTGCTCGATTCGTTGCAACTCAATGCCAAGCACACCGTGGCGACCCCGGTGAACTGGCGTCCGGGGGAAGATGTGATCATCCCGACGTCGGTGTCCGACGAGGATGCGAAGAAGAAATACCCGGATGGCTTCAAGACCCTCAAGCCTTACTTGCGGACGGTGGCACAGCCGAAATAACCGTCAACTATAAATCGCCTTCGCGAGCAGGCTCTCTCCCACAGGTGGTCTTTGTCGGACACACATTCAGCGTCCACTGAAGATCCACTGTGGGAGCGAGCCTGCTCGCGAAGAGGCCCTTCAGTCACACCAGATATTTTCTAAACCACCCCAACGTCCGTTCCCACGCCAGTTTCGCTGCCGCCTCGTCATAACGCGGTGTGGAGTCATTGTGAAAGCCGTGGTTGGCGCCCGGGTAGATATGCGCTTCGTACGTCTTGCCCCCGGCCTTCAACGCCTGCTCATAAGCGGGCCAGCCTTCGTTGATCCGCGTATCCAGTTCACCGTAATGCAGCATCACCGGTGCCTTGATCCGCGGGACATCCTTGGCCTCCGGCTGGCGGCCATAAAACGACACCGCGGCACCCAACTCCGGATAGGCCACCGCCGCCGCATTGGTGACACCACCGCCGTAGCAGAACCCGGTAATGCCGACCTTGCCGCTGCCGGCGTCGTGTTTCATCAGCCATTCCACGGCGGCGAAAAAGTCGTTCATGAGCTTTTCCGGATCGATTTTGGCCTGCAGTTCCTTGCCCTTCTCATCGTTGCCGGGATAACCCCCGACCGAGCTCAGCCCGTCGGGGGCCAGGGCGATGAAACCGGCCTTGGCCAGTCGCCGGGCGACATCCTCGATGTAAGGGTTCAGGCCACGGTTTTCATGCACGACCACCACCGACGGGACCTTGCCGCTGGCCTTGGCCGGGCGCACGAGGTAGCCGCGAACCTGTCCGTGACCCTTGGGGGAAGGGTAGGTGATGTACTCGGCGATGATGTCCGGGTCGGTGAACTCGACCTGCTCGGCCAGGGCGTAGTTCGGGCTCAGGGACGCCAGCAGCGCACTGGCCGTCAATCCGCCAAAAGTGAACAGCGCCGCCCGGTCGAGAAACTCGCGCCGGTTGATCAGGCCATGGGCGTAATAGTCGTAGAGTTCCAGCAATTGGGGGGCAAAGTCTTTCGCAGTGAGACGGGGCATCTGTGCGCTTCCTCTTCTTCGACTGGTTGAACGCGATCCCACAGGGAATTTGTGTTTATTTCAGGCACTGCGCCCCGGCTTTCGCCACCTGCGCATCCTGCTCGGCCTTGACCCCGGACACCCCGACCGCGCCGATCACCTGGCCATCGACGATGATCGGCACGCCGCCTTCCAGCGAAGTCAGCAACGGAGCCGACAAAAAGGCCGTGCGTCCACCATTGACCATGTCTTCATAGCCCTTGGATTCGCGGCGGCCCAGGGCGGAAGTCCGTGCCTTTTCGGTCGCGATGTAGGCGCTGATGGGCGCGGCGCCGTCGAGGCGTTCGAGGGCCAGGGGATGGCCGCCGTCATCGACGACCACGATGGTCACCGGCCATTGGTTGGTTTGCGCTTCGGTCCGCGCCGCAGCGAGGATCTGGCCGATTTCGGTCTGGCTCAACACGGCTTTGCTTTTCATGAGCATCTCCAGGGTTCGGTTACGGCAAGGCGGCCTCGATCACTTCGATCCAGTGCCTCACCGGCGTGCGGCCTGCGCCGTCGAGGTGGGACTGACAGCCGATGTTGGCCGTGACAATGACCTCAGGGTAGCCGCTTTCCAGCGCATTCATCTTGTTGTCGCGCAGTTGCCGGGACAGTTCCGGCTGGGTCAGCGAATAGGTGCCCGCCGAGCCGCAGCACAGGTGGCCGTCGGGCACGAAGGTCAGGTTGAAGCCAAGGCGTTCGAGTACCGCTTCAACGGCGCCACCGAGTTTTTGCGCGTGCTGCAGGGTGCAGGGGCAATGAAAGGCCAGGCGCTGTGCGCTGTGGATGCCGAGCTTTTCGAGCGGCTCGTTACGCAACACCTCGACCAGGTCCCTGGCCAACGCACTGACCCGCTTGGCCTTGTCGGCATAGGCCGGATCGCGTTCGAGTAAATGGCCATAGTCCTTGATAAACGCGCCGCAACCGCTGGCGGTCTGCACGATGGCCTCGGCACCTTGTTCAATGCTTGGCCACCACGCGTCGATGTTGTGGCGGGCACGGTCAAGACCGGCCGCCTGGGCGTCCAGGTGATAATCCACGGCGCCGCAGCAACCGGCCTCGCGGTTCGGGGTGACGCTGATGCCGAGTCGATCCAGCACCCTGGCGGCAGCGGCGTTGGTATTGGGCGACAGGCCCGGTTGTACGCAACCTTCGAGCATCAAGACCTGGCGCGCATGGCGTGTGGTGGGGCGTGGTTTACTCGGCGTCGCACTGCGCGGCAGTTTGCTTTGCAGGGCGTCGGGCAGCAGCGCTCGGAACACCTGGCCGCTGTTGACCAGGCTTTTGAACAGATCCGGATGCGGCACGACCGTGCGCAACCCCTCACGCAACAAACGCTGGCCGATCGGACGTGGCACCGCCGCATCGACCACCGCACGGCCGATGTCCAGCAGGTTGTGGTAATCGACACCCGACGGGCAGGTGGTTTCGCAGTTTCGACACGACAGGCAGCGGTCCAGGTGTTGTTGGGTCTTTTGCGTGACCTCGTTGCCTTCGAGCACCTGTTTGATCAGGTAAATGCGTCCGCGCGGGCCATCCAGCTCATCACCGAGCAATTGATAGGTCGGGCAGGTGGCGTTGCAGAAGCCGCAGTGCACGCAAGTGCGCAGGATGCTGTCGGCCTCTTCGGCGCGGGGCAGTCGGCGGGCTTTTTCGCTCAAGGTGGTCTGCATGATTCAAAGCTCCGCGTACAGGCGACCGGGGTTGAAAATACCCCGGGGATCGAGTTGCTGCTTCAGACTCTGGTGGTAGCGCATCAGGGCAGGGGGCAATGGCTGGAACGGGCTGTCGATCAGGCCATGGCTGTAGCAGGTCACATGTCCGCCGACTTCTTCGACGACTTTGCGAATGAAGGACGCTTGGGCGTCGGACTTCAGCCAGCGCTGGGCGCCGCCCCAGTCGATCAGTTGCCGGCCGGGGAGGGACAGTTTTGGCGTGTTGTTGGGCAACGATAGACGCCACAGTGGCTGGTCTTCATCGAAGAAGCTCAAGCGCTGTTCGTTGAGATCCGCCCAATAAGACGCCGCCAGCAACTCGCCACCCAAGCGGTCATGGGCCGCCGTCACCGAGCCTTCGCCACCCTCGAGCCGCAGATGCAGGCGCTCACCGTCATGGCACGCGGCACTGATCGGCAAGGGTTGCTGGCCCCATTGCGCGAGATTCAACAGGGCGCGCTCGCTGTTCATTTCCAGGCTGATGCTCAAGGTTCGCCGGGGCTTGGGCAGGACTTTGAGCGAGACTTCCGTGATCAGGCCCAGGGTGCCGTAACTGCCGGCCATCAACCGCGACAAGTCATAGCCGGCGACGTTTTTCATCACCTCGCCGCCGAAACGCAGATGCTTGCCGAGGCCTGTGATCACCCGTGTGCCCAGAACGAAATCCCTGACCGAACCCGACCAGGGGCGCCTTGGCCCCGACAGGCCGCAGGCAATCATGCCGCCGACGGTGGCGCCGTCACCGAAAGAAGGCGGTTCGCAGGGCAGCATCTGGTGCGCGGCATCCAGCACTTGCATCAGTTGCGCCAGTGGCGTGCCGCAGCGCGCGGTCATCACCAGCTCGGTCGGGTCATAGCTGACGATGCCCCGGTGGGAACGGGTGTCGAGTATCTCGCCAGCACCGATGCGTCCGAGGAATGCCTTGCTGTTGGAGCCTTGTATGCGCAATGGCGTGGCGTTTTCCAGCGCCTGATTGATCTGCTCCAGCAGTGCGTTGCTGTCATCGTTGCCACCTGTACCGTACATCAGAAACGCTCCAGGTCAGGGAAGGGCAGTTGCCCGGCATGAATGTGCATTGCGCCGAATTCGGCGCAGCGGTGCAGGGTCGGAATGTTCTTGCCGGGGTTGAGCAGACCGCTCGGATCAAACGCCGCCTTGACCCCGTGGAACAGCGTCAGCTCATCGCTGTTGAACTGCGCGCACATCTGATTGATCTTCTCGCGGCCCACGCCGTGTTCCCCGGTGATGCTGCCGCCGACCTTCACACACAACTCCAGTATTTTGCCGCCCAGGTTTTCGGCGCGCTCAAGCTCCCCTGGCGTATTGGCATCGAACAGAATCAGCGGATGCATGTTGCCGTCACCGGCGTGGAACACGTTGGCCACCCGCAGGCCGTATTCGGCCGACAGTTCGGCGATGGCTTTCAGAACACCGGGCAACTCGCGCCGGGGGATGGTGCCATCCATGCAGTAATAGTCCGGCGACAAGCGGCCCACCGCCGGAAAGGCGTTCTTGCGTCCGGCCCAGAAACGCACGCGCTCGGCCTCGTCCTTGGCCAGGCGCACTTCGGTGGCGCCGGCCTGCTCGAGCACCTGGCGCACACGCTCGCAATCATCGCGAACATCGGCTTCGACGCCATCGAGCTCACAGAGCAGAATAGCCTCGGCGTCGACCGGATAACCGGCGTGGATAAAGTCCTCGGCGGCGCGGATGGCCAGGTTGTCCATCATCTCAAGGCCGCCCGGGATGATGCCGGCGGCAATGATGTCGCCGACGGCGCGTCCGGCCTTTTCCACGGAATCGAACGCCGCCAGCAGCACCTTGGCGGACTGTGGTTTAGGCAGCAGTTTGACCGTCACCTCGGTGATCACCCCGAGCATGCCTTCGGAACCGGTGAACAGCGCGAGCAGGTCCAGGCCCGGCGAGTCGAGGGCGTTCGAACCCAGGCTCAGGTATTCGCCGTCGACAGTGAGGATGTCGACCTTGAGTACGTTGTGCACGGTCAGACCGTACTTCAGGCAGTGCACGCCACCTGCGTTTTCGGCGACGTTGCCGCCGATGGAGCAGGCGATTTGCGACGATGGGTCCGGCGCGTAGTAGAGACCGTACTGCGCGGCGGCCTGGGAAATCGCCAGATTGCGCACCCCCGGCTGGACCCGCGCCGTGCGGGCAGCGGGGTCGATGTGCAGAATCTGGTTGAAGCGCGCCATCACCAGCAGCACGCCTTTTTCCAGGGGCAAGGCGCCGCCGGACAAACCGGTGCCGGCCCCCCGGGCAACCACCGGCACCTGCATTTCATGGCAGAGCCGGAGTACGCCCTGAACCTGCGCGATGTCGCGTGGCAGCACCACCAGCATCGGTGTGGTGCGGTAGGCCGAGAGACCGTCGCATTCGTACGGCTTGAGTTCTTCCTGCTGATGCAGGATTTCCAGCTCGGGCATCCGCATTTGCAGGGCTTGCAATAGCGCGCTTTTGTCGACGTCAGGCAGGGCGCCGTCAACGCGTTCATCGTAAAGAATGTTCATCGGCGATCGACACTCGTTTTGTCGTTATGTGAGGTCTGTTTCCGCAAACCAGTGGCTGTCCATGCCTTGTTTGTGTGCGCGAAGAGGCTTTCTACTCAATAAGTTTCGCTTGGAACTGCGGATGCGCAAGGCAACCACCATACAACTGTGGGAGCGAGCCTGCTCGCGAATGGGGTGGAACATCAAGCATCCCAGTGCCTGACACACCGCCTTCGCGAGCCGGCTCGCTCCCACAGTTCAACAGTCCGGGGTCCCCGGACCTATCGACTCAATGCCCACCCACCACCATAAGGCTGAACGGCGACACATAAGCCTGCAACGTCACCAGGCCGCCGACAAGGATCGCCAGAATGATCGAGTGGAAGAACACATAACGCAGGATTTCCCCTTCGTGCCCGTACCAGCGGGTGGCGGTGGAGGCGACCACGATGGATTGGGCGTCGACCATCTTGCCCATGACCCCGCCGGAGCTGTTGGCGGCGGCCATCAACACCGGGCTGAGTCCCAATTGCTCGGCGGTGACTTTCTGCAGCCCGCCGAACAACACGTTGGAGGCCGTGTCCGAGCCGGTCAGGGCCACGCCGAGCCAGCCGAGCAGGGTGCCGAACATCGGGTAGAAAATCCCCGTCGCGGCAAACGCCAGGCCCATGGTCGCGTCCAGCCCCGAGTAGCGTGTGAGGAAGCCGAGGGCAAGCATCGCAACAATGGTGATCAAGGAGTAGCGCACGACCCAGATCGTTCGAAGGTATTGGTGGATCAATTGCGGTATGGAATAGCCCATCAGCAAGCCGCCGAGGATGGCCGACAGCAGGATGCCGGTGCCGGTGCTGGTGAACCAGGTGAATTTGTAGATTGCTTCCTCCGTTTTCACAGCAGGCACTACCGGCGGAACCTTCTCGATTTGTTGGTGAATGGTGGTGAAGGTCACGGTCGGGGCGAAGATCGGGTTGGGTTCGCGCAGCGGTTTGCCCTGGGGATCAAGCTTGGCCGAATGGGTGACCGGATCGATCGCCGGGCGGGTGTCGAACATGTTCTTGAAGCTCTGGGTGCCCCAGGCAAACACGAAGACGGTGAGGATGATCCAGGGCATCCACGCGCGCATGACCGCGGGCTTTGCCTCGTTGGCAAAGGCTGCGCTGGCAACGGGTTGCTCATCATGTTCTTCGGCAATCTTGGAATCGTCTACTCGCCCGGACAACGCGGCGGAGGTGTGCACGGTGGCCGGTTTCCAGACCTTGAGGAAGCCGGTCAGGCAGGCCATGGAAATCAGCGCGGCGATCACGTCCACCAGCATCGGCCCGTGATAGTTGGACACGATGAACTGCGGGATGGCGAAACTGACCCCGGTGACGATGATCGCCGGCCAGATTTCCACCATCTTGCGCCAACCGGCGAAAGCCCAGATCAACCAGAACGGCACGATCACCGAGAAGAACGGCAGTTGCCGGCCAACCATCATCGACAGTTCCATTTCATCCAGCCCGGTGACCTTGGCCAGGGTGATGATCGGCGTACCTAATGCGCCGAACGCCACCGGCGCGGTATTGGCGATCAGTGCCAGGCCCGAGGCGGCCAGTGGTGAAAAGCCCAAGCCGATCAGAATCGCCCCGGTCACCGCCACCGGTGTACCGAAGCCGGCGGCGCCCTCGAAAAAGGCGCCGAAGCAGAAGGCGATCAACAGCAGCTGCAAACGGCGGTCGTCGGTGATGCGTGCCAGGGAGTCCTGCAGCACTTTGAACGAGCCGTTCTCGGTGGTCAGTCGGTGCAGAAAGATGATGTTCAACACAATCCAGCCGATCGGCAACAGACCGTTGGCCGCACCGTACAGCGCCGCGGAACCGGCCATGTTGGCGGGCATGCCGAAGGCGAAGATGGCGATCACCAGCGCCGAGGCCAGGGCGAGCAGTGCCGCCAGATGCGCCTTGACATGGAAGAACGCCAGGGCGGCGAGCATCACCACCACGGGGATAGCGGCCATCAAGGTAGAGATGAGCGGGTTGTTGAACGGATCGTAGATTTGCTGCCAGACCATGTTCCACCTCTGCTTCTTATTGTTGGAAATGCAGACCCCTGGGGGGGGAGGTGGCTTGTAGTATAGGTGGCATTACGCCGCTGTCAGGTTCAGGCTCCAGTACCGGGAATCAGCGCATTTCAGGGGCTGAGCTAGCATTGCCAATAGGGTCTGAATCCAGCAAGGGGAGGAAAACCGCAATGACTGAGCGACATCTGGAACACAAGGAGACACTGTCGAACGGATGCAGCATCAGGGTCAAGGCCGAGATATTGAAAGACGGTTCGTTGGGCATGTTCATCGGTGTCTACTGGCCCGACGGCTCGGTCATCGATGAGAACCACGATCCCAAGCCCCATATGCTGGACATGGAAGCGGCGATGGATTGGGGGATTGATATTGCCAAGGGGATTGGCAATAGCCAGCGGACGTTGTGAGGCAGGTTTTGAATCTTCACCGAACTGTAGGAGCGAGGCTTGCCCGCGAAGCGTTTGGCGTTTTCGAGGACGCCTTCGCGAGCAAGCTTCGCTCCTACAGGCGCAGGTGTTGTCAGATTGCTGATCTGTAGCCGCTGGCACGCGCGATAAAGGCCGCTACGACGATCAACGACTGCAAATTTCGCCGATAGCATTTTTCTGTCCTGTGGCGTTTGCCACAAAATCAAAACGGTCTAAAAATGCCGTTGCTCACTTCGAGGGCTTTGCTAATCTTGAACTTGTAGGTGAAAACGCAGACTGATGCGCAAGCGGATAGCGAGGACGCGTGGGGCGCGCTCCGAAGGGTACACGGTTAGAAAGATCTCCGCGCTGAGATCCAGCCCTTATGCCGTGTGAAGCAGGACAGCGCATTGCTGTACCTGTGAGAGTCCTGATAAACCTCGTAAGCCAGAGACCAGCACTGGCCACCTACTAAAACCTCCCAGAGCCCGCCTTGTGCGGGCTTTTTAATGCCTGTCGGAAATTGGATGCGGCTTATTGCTTTTTTGTGGGAGCGAGCCTGCTCGCGATGAACTTGAATGCACCGCGTTAATCCAGATTGAACGCGTCATCGTTAACGTCCATCGCGAGCAGAGCTCGCTCCTACAGGAAGGTGTTAAACCAGGTTGATCGTCACATCGATGTTGCCACGGGTCGCCTTGGAGTACGGGCAGGTCTGGTGCGCGGTGTCCACCAGGGTGCGGGCCAGCACAGGGTCCACGCCCGGCAGGCTGACATTCAGGCGCGCCTGGAGAAAAAATGCGGTGTCGGTCTTGCCCAGGTCGATTTCGGTGGCGACGCTGGCGTCAGCCGGCAAGCTCACCTTCAACGCCGCCGCGGCCTTGCCCATGGCACCGATGAAACACGCCGACCAGCCGGCACCGAGCAGTTGTTCCGGGTTGGTGCCGCTGTCGGAAGAGCCTATCGGGGAAAGCTTGACGTTCAGACGGCCATCGTCGCTGCGGGACTCACCTTGGCGGCCGCCGGTGGTGACGGTCTTGCCGGTGTACAGCACGGTTTCGATTTGATTGATCATGGGGGCTCCTGAAGGATTTCGGTGTTGAGGCCTGGATGTCGCTCGATTGATCGAAGAACACCTGAAGGGCAACCCGCGCACTCTTTCACCCTCATGTACGCCGTGTGTGTCTTGAACCGGCGGTTGTGTATCGCTGTGTAGCTTCGGCGGGCAAACATACACAGCGATACAAATCACCTGACTCCAGAACGCCACCCAGCGTTCAAGCACCCGCTTTGGCTTCCTCAGTAGTGAATTTGCGCAGGGCCTTGTAGCCGGCCCAGTCAAAACTTTTCAGGAATTCGGCCGCGCAGTGGGCACCTTCGAGAAAAAGTTTTATTTTGTTTTGATCTGACATATTGAAGTCGAGCCAGTTGAAGCCTTGCGCAGGAATCCAGGTCACCAGTTTGTTGTAGTCCGGGTTGCGGTGAATGAAGTCAAAGTCGAGCGTATGCCGCGCCGCATTGAAAATGGTAGCGAATAGATCCAAAGGGCCGTCAATGACTCTCAGGCGTTTGTCCATTTCGAGTTTGACGCCAAAGGTCGGAGCACTGGGTATTTTTTTAGTGTTGTGAAATACATCAATCGGGAAGTTCGACATGATGCCGCCGTCAATGAAAAGAGCCTCACTCGGAAGCCGGCCTTCTTCCACAATGCGGTAACTGGCTAAAGTGTCCCAGCGTTTTTCTGCCTCTGGCCCCTTGGGAATGCGAGTAACTTTCATGGGATGGAAAAAGTAAGGGATCGACATCGAGGCCCTGGCGAACAGCGCAGGATTAATCTTATCTACGTCCTTCCAATAGAGTTCTGCCATGCGAGGGAACTCGACTTTGGTTTCTGTTGTGACGTCCGCGGCGATGATTGCGAGGCGGAAAAAATCCTTGGCAGGTTTTTCGAAGCCTTCGTTGGACCTGAGTCGTAACCCGTCAGGCACGGTTTGCATCCGTTTCCTTAAACCGGCCAGGTCGACAATGCCCTCTCTTTTCAGGAGTTGACTCAGCCATTCAGTGAAGGCATTACCTGGATTCAATCCCAGATTACTTTGCAGGTTATCGATGACCTGCGCCGCCTTGAAGGCAAGCTTGAAATGACCCGCGCCATTTACCCAACTCTCGATCAAGTCCCGGGCGTCGGCGTCACCGTCCACGAAGTCGAAGAAGTTCTTGTTCGCCAACTCCATTAGCAACTTCTCGCCTTTTGGTTGCCCCGGTTCAGCCAGAGCAGCCACTAACAGGGCATTGATCGAGCCTGCCGAAGTGCCGCCTACGCCCAAAAACCGTATTCCCAATTGCTCCAGCACATAGGTGTATCCCACCAAGGCTATGCCGAGCATTCCCCCGCCTTCCATCACCAGGTCGACATACTGATTTCCTTGCGCATCGACAATGTCGCTGAACTCCTTGCCTTTACAGGCTGTCTTTGCGTTTCTCAGGATTTTCAGTAGATCTTCATTGTTTTTGAAGTCGTTGAGATTCATGTTGACCTCAATGTACGAGAGGGTTGAAGTAACTGTGCAGCGTCAGTGAGTTGCAATCTAGTCTTCAATTTTTTTAGTGCAAGGAGGATTGATTGGATAGTTAAGTGACAGTTAGGCTGATTTGGAGTAGCCGACTTGTTTTTTATTGCGGCTATATTTTGAAGTAGTAGAAAGTGCCATCGTACCAGGGCTGTAGTTGTTATCAGCCGGACATCAAGCCGCTTATGTACAGCCTGTTGAGATCCCGAAGACGCACGCGCGCTCGCCGTGCGTCTTTTCGTTTGTGGCGTTATTGCGCCTTGTGCACCGCCTGGATGATGACCTTGGCCACGTCCGAGGGGCGCGATTGCTGGGGCACGTGACTGGTTTCAAGTTCGGTCACTTGCGCGCCGATTTTCTTCGCGAATGCACGCTGCAGGTCGGGTTGGATCATGTGATCTTCCCGCGCTACGACGTACCACGACGGTTTGCCTTTCCAGGCCGCGACGCTGGTTTTGTCGTCAAAGGCCGACGCGCGGATCGGTCCCTGGGTGGCGGCCATGATGGCGGTCTGCTCGGCAGGGAGATCCTGGGCAAATCCTGTCGCCATGCCCTGTGGCGTCATGTAGAGAAAGCCGTTCTTGTCGGCGGCAATGTCCTTCACCCCCGACGGGGCGGGGTAGTCCTTGCCCAGGTCCTTGCTGGCCTGGCCCGCATCCGGTGCAAACGCGGCGACGTACACCAGGCCACGAACCTTCTTGTCGGTTCCCGCCTGACTGATTACCGTACCGCCCCAGGAGTGCCCGACCAGCACCACGTTGTTGTCCTGATTGTTCAAGACGCGCTGGGTCGCCGCCACGTCGTCAGCCAGCGAGGTCAACGGGTTCTGCACCACGGTGACCTTGATGCCTTCGGCTTGCAGCAACGGAACGACCTTGGCCCAGTCGGACCCGTCGGCGAAGGCGCCGTGGACGATGACCACCGAGGGTTGCGTGGTGGCGGCATGGCTGGCGACGGTAAACAGCGAAGCGGTCATGGCGAGGGCGAGGGCAAGCGTCTTGGGTTTGAACATGATCAGAACTCCTGTGGTTGGTGAGGTCCAGTTTCAGCAATACCCGGATGTTCAGGTATCGGTCGTTTATCCGAGGCGAGCGATAAATTTTCAGCGATGGTAGGGAGAGCACCATGTCGGACCGTGACTGTATTGAGCTGGAAGGCGCCATTCTCGCGTTGTCCATGGTGGGCGACCTGAGCATGGGGCAGCCTTTCGACCAGTCACGTCGCACGGCGCGCCTGGCCGGGTGGTTGGCGCAAACGTGCAATGGCGCCGGCGATCATCAGGAGGTGGCGCGGCAGGTGGCGCTGCTGCGCTGGTCGGGGTGTACCGCCAACGCCGAGGGCTTCACGCGTCTGCTGGGCGATGATGTGGGCGGGCGCAACGCGATGCTCAGTCAGACCCTCAACGCTGCCGGGCAACGGGCGATGCGCAAGTCCACGCCCCTGGCGCAAATCCATTGCGAAGTGTCTGGCGACATCGCCCGCACGCTGGGCTTGAATGCCGCGGCCGAACACGGGTTGCGCCATGTATTCGAACAATACGATGGCGAAGGCAAGCCCCTTGGCCTGCGACACCCCGAGGTGCCGGAGGTGGTGTATCAGGTGCTGCTGGCCGGTGATCTGGAAATCCTGTCCCGGGTCCACGGTCTGGAGGCTGCGTTGGAGTGGATCGCGACCCAGGGCGATCGTCGCTATCCGGCTTCCCTGGCCAGCGAGCTTTCGCGTTATGCCGAAGACTGGTTGCAGCAGCTGCGCACGCCACAAGTGCCTCCCGCTATTTCGCCGGAGCCTGGCGGGACGGTGTCGCTGACCCTGGTCGGCGATGTCATCGATCTCAAGTTGCCATGGCTGGCGGGATACTCGCGGCGATCGTCGGAGCTGGTGCGGGAAGCCGCCCGGCTGTCGGGGCTGGCGCAGCCATCGGTCGACGCGTTGGGCCAGGCGGCGCTGATCCACGGCATCGGCCGGGCCGCAGTGCCCAACCGGATCTGGAACACACCGGGCACGCTGCTTGAAGGCGATCTTGAACAAGTGCGGCTTGTGCCTTACTGGACGTTGCGCGCCAGCAGTCAGGTGGCCGAACTGACGGTGCCGGGGCAACTGGCTGCCCACGCTTACGAACGCCTCGACGGCAGCGGCTATTTTCGCGGCTTGAGCGGCGAAACCTTGCACACCGAACATTGCCTGCTGGCGGCCGCCTTGGCCTGGCAGGCGCTGTGCTCCGATCGGCCATGGCGCCCGGCTTTCAGTGCGCAAGCGGCGCAGCAGTTGTTGCTCGACGAGGCGACGCAGGGGCGTTTCGATACGCGCGCGTGTCAGGCGGTCATCGCCGCCGCCCGTGGCGAGACGAGCGTTGCGCCCGGCAAAGCGAACGGTGGCCCGCTGTCCGAGCGCGAGACGGAAATCCTGCGGCGCATCAGCCTGGGCGGCAGCAACAAAGAGGTGGCGCGCCAGCTCGGCATCAGCCCGAGCACGGTGCGCACCCATGTCGAGAGCGTGTTCCGAAAACTGCAATGCACCACCCGCGCGGCCGCGACGCTCAAGGCGCTGACGCTGGGTCTGATCTGAGCCTCATAGGGGGATTTGCGGCGTCGACAGCACCTGGCGCAGCCCCATGAATGAGCGGATCTGCCGGACGCCCGGCAGGTACAGCAACTGCTCCGCATGCAGCCGGTTGAAGCTCTGGCTGTCCTTGGTCCGCAGCAACATGAAGTAGTCGAATTCGCCGGTCACCACATGGCACTCCATGCAGCCGGAGACTTTTTGCGCGGCGGCCTCGAAGGCGGCAAACGATTCCGGCGTGGAGCGGTCCAGCACCACGCCGATCAACACCACCATTCCCGCATCCAGCGCTTCGGGGTCAAGCAGGGCGACAATGCCCCTGATCAAGCCTGCCTGCTTGAGCCGCTCGACGCGCCGCAGACAAGCCGGTGGACTCAACTTCACCTTTTCCGCCAGTGCCACATTGGAGATCGACGCGTCGCGTTGCAGCGCCTTGAGGATGGCCCGGTCGATGCGGTCAAGCGGTGCAGGCTCCACGGCTTTGTCGTTTGATTTCTTATGGTTGTTTGTTGCGTTCATGATTGTTTACGCGCAATAAAGAGTTATTTGAATGTGTTCTGCGAAAATAATGCTTCTATTAATGGCCTGAACTTGCAACACATATTTTCAGGTTTTTTCTTAAGATTGATTCATCGAAGCCGCCGTGAAAGCGCTTGGATATCTCACTCTTTAAGGATTGGCGCCATGAACCTGAATCGTTTTAAACGTTATCCGTTGACCTTCGGTCCATCCCCCATCACCCCCTTGAAACGCCTCAGCGAACACCTGGGCGGCAAGGTGCAGCTGTATGCCAAACGTGAAGACTGCAACAGTGGCCTGGCCTTTGGCGGGAACAAAACGCGCAAGCTCGAATACCTGATTCCCGAAGCCATCGATCAAGGCTGCGACACCCTGGTGTCCATCGGCGGTATCCAGTCGAACCAGACCCGCCAGGTGGCTGCGGTCGCCGCCCACCTGGGCATGAAGTGCGTGCTGGTGCAGGAAAACTGGGTGAATTATTCCGACGCCGTGTACGACCGTGTCGGCAACATCGAGATGTCGCGGATCATGGGCGCGGACGTGCGGCTTGACGCAGCTGGCTTCGACATCGGCATTCGGCCCAGCTGGGAGAAGGCCATGAGCGATGTGCGGGAGCGGGGCGGCAAGCCGTTTCCGATTCCGGCGGGCTGTTCCGAGCATCCCTATGGCGGCCTCGGGTTCGTCGGTTTCGCCGAGGAAGTGCGGCAACAGGAGAAGGAACTGGGTTTCAAATTCGACTACATCGTCGTCTGCTCGGTGACCGGCAGTACCCAGGCCGGGATGGTCGTCGGTTTCGCGGCGGACGGTCGCTCGAAAAACGTGATCGGTGTCGACGCGTCGGCCAAGCCGGAACAGACCAAGGCACAAATCCTGCGCATCGCCCGGCACACCGCCGAGCTGGTGGAGCTAGGGCGTGAAATCACCGAAGAGGACGTGGTGCTCGATACGCGCTTCGCCTATCCGGAATATGGCTTGCCCAACGAAGGAACACTGGAAGCGATTCGACTGTGCGGACGCCTTGAAGGGGTGCTGACGGATCCGGTGTACGAGGGCAAGTCGATGCACGGGATGATTGAAATGGTGCGTCGTGGCGAATTCCCGGACGGCTCCAAAGTGCTTTACGCCCACCTGGGCGGAGTACCGGCGCTGAACGCCTACAGCTTCCTGTTTCGTAACGGCTGAGAAAACCAGTCGCAAGGAGGTAGACCTGTGGGAGCGAGCCTGCTCGCGAAGAGGGAGGGTCGGTGGACATAGTGTTACCTGACACACCGCTTTCGCGAGCAGGCTCGCTCCCACAGGGATTGTGGTCATTACGGGGAGTTCCACCATGCACGCAATTTCGCAGGCCGCAGTCTGGGTCAAAGAACCTTCGGTGGATGCCGGAGTCGTCATCGTGACCAGCGCCGCGCTGCCCAAATACATGATCGACAAGCTGCATGTGGCCATCGATGACTGGGACCAGGTGGCCTATCTGGTCATCAAGCACCCCGGGGAATTGATGCTCGACTGGCTGCACGCCGGGTCCGGCGCCACGGAGTCGAACCCGAACGCCACGTGCGATGCCAGCCAACTGCTGCGTTGCGTGTCCAAGGAGAGTTTTTTGCTGGATGTCGAAGTCAGCCCGCTACCTGGCCTTACCTGGCTGGGATCGGTCTGCGGCCACAAGCTGCGTGTCTTCGAACCAGGAAAAGCAGCGTCATCCGACACGGCGATGGATCAACAGGTGGAGGCCATTCTATCGGTCACCCGGACGCTGGCCAAAAGCGTATTGCAGGAGCGCTGCTTCACTTAACGAAAGTCATCACCCGTTCAACGGCCGACTCAATCATTCAAACAACAAAGGCAACGCCTATGAGCCAAACTGCCGACTGTCGTCATCAATCCCTGAAGTGGATGCGCGAGCCTTCCAGTGGCACGCGCATCGTGGTCATCGTGTCGGGACTCGATAGCGATCATATTGACCTGATGCATCATGGTTTCAGCTGTTTCGACAACATCGCGCTGATGCACGTCGATACGGCGAACGCCGGGCCTGACAAGCGTGTTGAAGGGCTCATCGATGCGGTAGATCAAGTCAAAAGCCTGGCCCGTACAAGCCCGCCGCCCCCTCTTGAAGCGCTTCCCGACCTGTGCAGGAGTTGCCCATGAACCCGTCCGATATTCATGCCCAATTGCCGGGTCAGTCAGCCGACGATCTCCAGGAAATCGCCGAATGGCGCGAGGCCTTGCTGTCCGTCATCGCCCATGGCGGCACGGCCCAGGCCAGGCAGATCCTCGACATGCTGGTGACCGTGGCGAGCCGTTCCGACATCGGCTGGCGGCCCAGCCACGGCACGCCTTACGTCAACACCATCAGTGTCGAGCACCAGCCCGTGTTTCCAGGGGACCTGGCCATCGAGGAACGTCTGGCCTCGATCATGCGCTGGAATGCCTTGGCCATGGTGGCCAGGGCCAATCACGCCTATGGCGAATTGGGCGGACACATCGCCAGTTATGCCAGCGCCGCGGATCTGTTCGAAGTGGGCTTCAACCATTTCTTCAAGGCTCGCACCGAAAACAGTGGCGGTGACCTGGTGTTCTATCAGCCGCACTCGGCGCCGGGCGTGTATGCCCGGGCGTTCCTCGAAGGACGCCTCGACGAGCGGGACCTGCAGCACTACCGCCAGGAAATCGGTGCGCGCTCGAACGGCGCACGGGGCTTGTCGAGTTACCCGCACCCCTGGTTGATGCCGGACTTCTGGCAGTTTCCGACCGGGTCCATGGGCATCGGTCCGATCAGCTCCATCTACCAGGCGCGCTTCATGCGTTATCTGGAGCACCGGGGCCTGCAGGACACAACGGGCAGGACCGTATGGGGCGTGTTCGGCGACGGTGAAATGGACGAGCCGGAAAGCATGTCGGCGCTGACCCTGGCCGCGCGGGAAGGCCTGGACAATCTGGTGTGGGTGGTCAACTGCAACCTGCAACGGCTGGACGGGCCGGTGCGTGGTAACGGCCGGATCATCGACGAGCTGGAGGCCCTGTTCGGCGGGGCCGGCTGGAACGTGATCAAACTGGTCTGGGGTTCCGATTGGGACGGCTTGTTTGCGCGGGATGCCGATGGCGCGCTGGTCAAGGCGTTGTCGAGCACCGTCGATGGGCAGTTCCAGACGTTCGCGGCGAAGGACGGGCGCTTCAACCGCGAACAGTTCTTCGGCCAGAACGAGGCATTGGCGCACCTGGCGCAAGGCCTGACCGACGAGCAGATCGACCGCCTCAAGCGCGGTGGTCACGACGTGGTGAAGATCTTCGCCGCCTATCAGAGCGCACTGCTCGAAGGCCGCAAACCCACGGTCATCCTGGCGCAGACGAAGAAGGGCTTCGGCATGGGGGATGCGGGCCAGGGCCGGATGACCGTGCACCAGCAAAAGAAACTCGACAAGGATGCGTTGATCGCGTTCCGCAACCGATTCAACCTGCCGTTGACCGATGAGCAGGCCGCCGACTTGAGTTTCTTCAAACCCGACGCAGACAGTGCCGAAATGCGCTATCTGCATGAGCGTCGCCGGGCATTGGGTGGGTACATGCCTGCACGGCCCACCGCTTGCGAACCGCTGGCCGTGCCCGGCATCGACAGCTACGGCGCCTTTGCCATTGCCGCTGAAGGCAAGGAAATGTCCACCACCATGGCCTTCGTGCGGATGCTCAGCGGCTTGCTGCGGGACAAACAGCTGGGGCCGCGCATCGTGCCGATCGTGGCGGACGAAGCACGCACTTTCGGCATGGCCAGCCTGTTCAAGCAGATCGGCATCTACTCCAGCGTCGGCCAGCGCTATGAGCCGGAAGACATCGGCTCGATCCTGAGTTATCGGGAAGCCCTGGACGGCCAGATTCTGGAGGAGGGCATCAGCGAGGCGGGGGCGATCAGTTCCTGGGTGGCCGCCGCGACCAGTTACTCGGTGCATGGCCTGCCGATGTTGCCGTTCTACATCTACTACTCGATGTTCGGCTTCCAGCGCATCGGCGACCTGATCTGGGCGGCAGCGGATCAACGGGCCCGCGGCTTCCTGCTCGGCGCCACCGCAGGGCGCACGACGCTGGGTGGCGAAGGCCTGCAACACCAGGACGGCAACAGTCACCTGATGGCGTCGATGGTCCCCAATTGCCGCGCCTACGACCCTGCCTTCGCCGGCGAATTCGCGGTGATTCTGGACCACGGCATGCGCCAGATGCTGGAGCGTCAGGTGGACGAGTTCTACTACGTCACCCTGATGAACGAAAACTACCCGCAGCCCAACCTGCCTGAAGGTGTCGAACAGGCGATCATCAAGGGCATGTACCTGTTTGCCCGGCATGAATTCGAGGATGCCCGTGGCCGCGTGCAGTTGCTGGGTTCGGGCGCCATCCTGCGCGAAGTCATCGCCGCCGCCGAATTGCTGGCCAGCGACTGGAACATCGACAGCCAGGTGTGGAGTGTCACCAGCTTCACCGAGCTGGCGCGCGACGCCCGGGAGGTCGAGCGCTGGAACCGCCTTCATCCAGGCCAACCGGCACGGCTCAGCCATCTTCAGGCGTCGCTCAACGACCCGGCCCCGATCATTGCCTGCACCGACTACGTGCGCGCCTTGCCCCAGCTGATCGCCAGTTATCTCGATGCCCGTTACACGGTGCTCGGCACTGACGGTTTCGGCCGCAGCGATACCCGCAACCGGCTGCGCACGTTCTTTGAAGTGGATCGCCATCAGATCGTCTTGAGCGCGCTGACGGCCCTGGTTAACGAGGGGCGACTCGATGCCGGTGTCTGTGCCGAGGCCATTGCCCGATATGCCATCGAGGTTGACGGCGTGGCGCCCTGGGAAGCCTGACGCCGGGCTTCGGACCGAATCGAATTTTCAGAGAGTGTTTATGAAGAATGTGCATGAAATTCGTCTGCCCGACATCGGCGATGCCAGGGATGTGGGTGTCATAGAAATCCTGGTCAGGGCCGGCGATGCGGTGGTCGAAGGGCAGCCCCTGATCATCGTCGAGACCGACAAGGCGTCGATGGAAATTCCTTCGACCCACGGGGGTGTGTTGCAGTCATTGGCGGTCAAGCTGGACGACAAAGTCAGTGAAGGCTCGCCGATTGCCCGTATCGAAGTTGATCAGCCAGCGTCGCCGCCGGTGCAAGCGTCGGTTCAGCCACCGCCAGTTGCCCAGCCCGTTGTGATTCACCCACAGCCTGCGCCTGTCGCTTCAGTGCATCCCATTGCCTCAAGACCGGACTTGCCCCTGGCGTCGCCTTCGGTGCGCAAGTTTTCTCGAGAACTGGGGGTTTCCCTGCAAAGCGTTCAAGGCACAGGGCGGCGTCAGCGCATCACCAAGGATGACGTCGCGGCTCATGTCAAAGGTGCGCTGAAGGCGGTGCCTCCCACGGTTTCACCCCTGGGTGATTGTCTGCCGTGGCCGGCGGTGGATTTTGCCAAGTACGGGCCGGTGGAAAGCAGGCCGCTGTCGCGGATCAGGAAAATCAGCGGAGCCAACCTGCATCGCAATTGGGTGATGATTCCTCACGTCACCAACCACGACGACGCCGATATCACGCAGCTCGAACAATTCCGCCAGCAAGTGAACAAAGACAACGCCCGGCTCGGGGTGAAAGTGACGTTGCTGGCGTTGCTGATGAAAGCCTGCGCGGCGGCGCTCAAGCAGTTTCCCGAATTCAATGCCAGCCTCGACGGCGACGACCTGATCCTCAAAGGTTACGTCCACATCGGCTTCGCCGCCGACACGCCCCAAGGCCTGGTGGTTCCAGTGATCCGGGATGTCGATCAAAAAGGCGTCCTGGCGATTGCCCGGGAAATGTCGGAACTGGCGGCCAAGGCCCGGGCGGGCAAGTTGAACGTTGCCGAGATGAGTGGCGGGTGCTTCTCGATTTCATCGTTGGGCGGTATTGGCGGGACGTACTTCACACCGATCATCAATGCACCGGAAGTGGCCATACTGGGCGTCGGTAAAAGTGTCGAAAGACTGGCACTGGATAGGGGCGAAGTGGTTGCGCGTAACATCCTGCCCTTGAGCCTGAGCTGGGATCACCGCGTCATCGATGGTGCGGCAGCGGGGCGGTTCAATGCCTATTTGACGGCGGTTCTGGCGGATTATCGGCGGTTGGTTTTGTAGCCGGGGGCGGGCTGCTTTGGCCAAAAGCGAGCATTCTGTCAGCACAGCGTTTGGGCATTTAGCCGAGCCTGAAACGCGTCGATTGAGTGACTTCGCAGAAAGCGGGGGCAGGACTTTACCTGCCCCCTTGTTGCCTAACCTCGCAGGAAAGCGAGCAAATCGGCGTTGATGGTATCGGCGTTGGTTGTGGGCATTCCGTGTGGGTAGCCCGGGTAGGTTTTCAACGTGCTGTTTTGCAAGAGTTTGGCCGACAAGAGCCCGGAGTTTTCATAAGGCACGATCTGATCATCATCACCATGCATCACCAGCACGGGGATCGTGATGCTCTTCAGATCGTCGGTAAAGTCGGTTTGGGAAAAGGCCACGATCCCGTCGTAATGAGCCTTTGCACAGCCCATCATGCCCTGGCGCCACCAATTCAAGATGATGCCCTCGGACGGTTTTGCACCAGGGCGGTTATAACCGTAGAAAGGCCCCGTCGGGACGTCATGGTAGAACTGTGCACGGTTGGCCTTCAGCTGTGCCTGCAAGTCATCGAAAACCGACTTTGGCAAGCCGCCCGGATTGCCTGGGGTCTGGACCATCAGCGGTGGCACGGCGCTGATTATCACCGCCTTCGACACGCGGTCTTCGCCGTGGCGCGCAATGTAATGGATGACTTCACCGCCGCCGGTGGAGTGGCCCACATGGACGGCACCCTGCACGCCAAGATGGTTGACCACGGCCGCGACGTCATCCGCATAGTGATCCATGTCGTGCCCGTCCCAGACCTGACTGGATCGCCCGTGGCCACGTCGGTCGTGTGCAACCACCCGGTAGCCGTTCGCCAGGAAAAACAGCATTTGCGCATCCCAGTCGTCCGCGCTGAGCGGCCATCCGTGATGAAAAAAGATCACTTGGGCGTCGCGTGGCCCCCAGTCTTTGTAAAAGATCTCAACACCGTCCTGCGTAGTGACATAACTCATGCTCGCATCTCCTGTGGGGTAGGGAGGCCATGACCCAAAGCATTAAACCTGCGTCGCTTGGCTGCCCGATAACTTTAGGTTTAAAGTCAACTTTAAGGTCAACGGCTTTTTTGGGTGGAATATGAGAATAGGCGAACTGGCGAAAATCAGCGGACTGGCGCCTTCACGTATCCGCTTTTACGAAGCGAGCGGCCTGATCAAGTCTGTTGCGCGCAAGGCCAATGGGTATCGGGACTATGCACCTGATACAGAGTGGGTGTTGGAGATCATCACGGGCGCCCAGGCGGCGGGTTTTTCATTGGAAGAAATCCGACAGTTACTGCCAATGAATGCCAACGGCTGGAAGCATGAAGAGTTGCTCAGTGGGCTCAAGCGCAAGGTTGAGGAAATCGAAATCCTCCAGCAGCGGCTGGCCCAGAATAAGGCGCAACTGCTTCTGGTGATCGAGGGCGTTGAAAGCAAGCCTGAAGGCATGGGGTGCGTGGACAACACCCAGTTGTTGCTGCATCGTCTGCGCGAGGAAGGTGTGGCGCCAGTACCACGTGGCCGTGATAGTGCGTCGTCCGAGCCAGTGTGACCTGTCAGGCTCGTGACGCCTGACAGGTTTTTGCCGGATCGTTGAATCAGACAAACAGCAATTGGCCGAACGCGGTCCCTGGATGAACGTCTTGTCTTGGCCAGCCCCCCTTCGATACTGGCCGATTTATCCCTGCCGACCGGGTCTCTGGCAATGCATGAGAGGCCGCTCCCGGTCACCCAATCCTCAGCGCGACCTGTCAACAGCGCCGTTGCTCTAACTTCGCAAAAACCTCAAAGCAGCCGATCAATGGCAGAATCACCTCAACTTGACCGTTTTGGAGAACACCATGCTTCGTGCGTTTGAACGAAGACTCGACCCCTTTCCTCCCGACGAGGTACCACCGCCACCCGAAGGCCTGGCTCGGTTCCTGTGGGCCTGTACGCGGGGCGCCCGCGGTTACATCCTGATGTTTGCGCTGCTCAGTGCCGGCGTGTCGATTTACGAAGCCTGGCTGTTTTCCTTCCTGGGCCAGGTCGTGGACCTGCTCTCGACCTGGCAGGCAGGTGGTGAAGCGGCTGCGCAGGAAAGTCGGGTGTTGTGGGGCATGGGCATCGTCATGGTGACCAGCGTCGGGCTGGTGGCGTTGCGCACCATGGTGCAACACCAGATATTGGCGATTAACTTGCCGTTGCGGCTGCGCTGGGACTTCCATCGCCTGATGCTGCGGCAAAGCCTTTCGTTTTTTTCCGATGAGTTTTCCGGCCGGGTCACGACCAAGGTGATGCAGACGGCGCTGGCGGTGCGCGACCTGTTGTTCACCCTGATCGAGATCGCACCCGGGATCGGCGTGTATTTCATTGCGATCATCGCGCTGGCCGGCGGCTTCGCTTTGAAACTGATGCTGCCTTTCGTTGCCTGGGTTGTGTTGTTCGGGCTGGCCATGGGGTACTTCGTGCCTCGCCTGGGGAAAGTCGGCCAGGAACAGGCCAATGCGCGGTCGATGATGACCGGGCGTATCTCGGACGCCTACACCAACATCACGACGGTGAAGCTGTTCTCCCACTCCAATCGTGAAGCGCACTTCGCGCGTGCGGCGATGGAGGATTTCAAGCAGACCGGCTTTCGCCAGATGCGCCTGGTCAGCCAGTTCGAGATCGTCAACCAGGCGTTGGTGGTGGCGTTGATCATGGCAGCCGGTGGCTATGCGCTGTGGCTATGGCATCAGGGACAGGTCGGCGCGGGTGCCGTGGCGGCCATCACCGCCATGGCGTTGCGTATCAATGGCATGTCGCACTGGATCATGTGGCAAATGACTTCGTTGTTCGAGAGCATCGGCACCGTGCAGGATGGCATGGAGACCCTTACCCGCGGGCCAAAAGTGAAGGATGCGCCGGACGCGGGCGTGCTGGTGACCTCCGGTGGCGCGGTCACCTTCGATAACGTGAGCTTCAATTACAACGGCGAACGCCAGGTGCTCGATGGCCTGAGCCTGAGCATCCGTGCGGGCGAAAAAATCGGCCTGGTGGGCCGCTCTGGCGCCGGCAAGTCCACGTTGATCAACTTGCTGCTGCGCTTTTATGACGTCGACAGCGGGGAGATTCGCATCGACGGCCAAAACATCGCAAACGTGACGCAAGACAGCCTGCGCGGCGCCATCGGCATGGTCACCCAGGATACCTCCCTGCTGCACCGTTCCATTCGCGACAACATCGCCTACGGTCGTCCCGATGCGACCGACGCACAAATCCGCAACGCCGCCGCCAATGCCCAGGCCGATGAGTTCATCCGCCAACTGAGCGACCGGCAAGGCCATACCGGCTACGACACCCTCGTGGGTGAGCGTGGCATCAAACTGTCGGGCGGCCAGCGCCAACGCGTCGCGATTGCCCGGGTGATGCTCAAGAACGCCCCGATCCTGCTGCTTGACGAGGCCACCAGCGCGCTGGACTCGGAAGTCGAAGTGGCCATTCAGGAAAGCCTCGATGAAATGATGCAGGGCAAGACCGTGATCGCCATCGCCCATCGACTGTCCACGATTGCGGCCATGGACCGGCTCATCGTCATGGATGACGGCCGCATCATCGAACAGGGCACCCACGCCGAATTGCTCGCGAAGAACGGCGTTTATGCGCGGCTGTGGCAGCATCAAAGCGGCGGGTTCCTGGGGGAGGATCAGGGCGTGGTCGAGGCGATGGATCAGGCGTGAGCGTGATGGCGGTGTATTAATTATTCCGGGTTACGCGCCCTGCGGTACTAGCGATGGTTGCGATAGCGTTCAGTCAAGGACTGCACGCGGTTGACGTAGGATTGCGTCTCGGCGTAGGGAGGTACCCCGTTGTATTCGACCACGGACGCTTCGCCGGCGTTGTAACCTGCCAACGCCAGCATCTGGTTGCCGTTGAAGCGCTTGAGCAGCCAGGCCAGGTAGCGCACGCCGCCACGAATGTTTTGTCGTGCGTCGAACGGATTGTCCACGGCGAAGCGCTCGGCGGTGGTGGGCATCAACTGCATCAGCCCCTGGGCGCCTGCTTGGGAAATGGCGTTGGGGCGAAACGCCGATTCGGCGTGAATCACTGCGCGGACCAGCGCCCTGTCGACACCATAAAGACCTGAAGCGGCTTCGATCTCCCGCCGATAGGATTGAGTGTCCAGGCGCAGCGAGGCGACCTTGAAATCCTTTGGCGCCATGCACAGATAGCAGCCCTTGATGTAATAGAGCTCAAGGACATCGACCCGTGCGGAGATCCCGACGGGGCGCCGGCTCACATATTGACGAATCCCCCGGTGGATGAAGGTGTACACCCGGATCCGCACCGCGCCTGGGTCATCGTCTCGCACAATCCGTGGCTGGGCCAATGCCTTGGCGCCGACACTGGTGTCCGCCATGCCATTGAGGCGAGTGCAGCGGGCGCTGGCGATGGTTTGGCTGGTGTAGCTGATGGCTCCGTCCCTGGTTTGGCACTTGAACATGGCGCTGGCGCACAGTGGAGCGGCCAGCAAGGCCAGCTCGATGCCGCCAAGAAGGCTCTTGCGAGCCCATCGCCATGCTCTGGAACTCATCACATCGCTCCGTGTCGCAGGCGCCGATCAGGCCTGGGGCGCCTGGCCCGGGCGCTGCCTTTGGAGGGCCTGTTCCGGGTGACCGCCTTTTGTTCTGATAGTTATACCCCTTGTAACCGGCCTTGGAACTTGCGTTGACGTACGGGCTGCCGGCGTTCCAAGGCGAGGTAATTCTGATTGCTCGCACGACGCGTCGGGTTGATCAAGTGGGCGTAAAAAGAGGTAGGTTTTAAGAGTGCTCAATGACTGCTTTTGGTCGGTATGGGCAGTATCAATCGGCCACAGCTTTGCGACTCAAGTCTTCGGCTTCCGGTTCCAGTAAGCGTCCCGAAGCGCCGTGAAAAGCGCGACGTCGCCTTCGAAGAACCACTTGGCGCTCTCGGTATCCGGCAAGCGCGGCAACTGCGCATCTTGTGCAATCCCCAAAATTTCACGAGCTGCCCACGAACCGCAAGCCGCAATCCGCTGGACGTCGTCGCGGTGATTGGCAAGTACGTACTCGCGCCAATAAGGGATGTCTTTCAACACGCACAGCACGATGTGACCCAACGAGTCGTAGTCGACCCAGTTGTGCTCAGTCGGATGAACCTCGCCCCCAAGACCTCGGCCGTCCAGGCTCCTCCAGTAGTCAGCGCCGTCACCGAGCAGCAGACGTTCAGCATTCCATGAGTCATTCAGCAGCGTATGCGCCCGGTTCAAATTGAAGCGGCCACGAAACTGCTGCTTGTCGGCGCACTCGTGCACGAATCGTTCGGTGAGCAGGTGCGCGTGCACGTCGAGCTGCCGGAGGTTATGCCCTTCGGGGGTCGACATGAACTGTGCATAGTCGAACTCATCAAAAAAGTGGCGCACTTGCTGGTGTCGGATATGCCCCAACTGCGATAACGTCGGGATGAGCGCCATCGAAACCTTCGACAGCCTTCGCGCGCAGGCCGCAAATTGGAGCACGGCCCTGAACTCTGGCGCAGCCAGAAAGGCCGTGAGTGAGAGTGCAATAAGTTTCTTGATCGGCGCCTCCAGATTGGCACCGGGTTGCTGGGCACCCAGCCAGGCAGGCATCCAACTGGCCTCACGTCCTGACTTGCCGAACTCGATGAGGGTTCGTAAAGCCTGCGCCACGTAGTGGTCGTTCAAGTTCCCAGGATGGTCCGGAAACATCGCGTACATCAACTCGAACGCGCCCGGCTTCGCCTTGTCCACCAAAGACTTGGCGACAACCCCCAGGCCGGACGCTGTCTGACTCGAAAAGAACTCGGTCGCAACAATGTCTCTGATAGATGCCTGTTCAAGCGCGCTGCGCCACTGCGCGTCTTGATCAGTGGAGGGCTTCACCTTGCGCCAGTTGTCGTACACCTTCGTCCGCGCGTCCTGCACCCGCCGCTGCATGGCATCCGAAAACTCCTCAATTCGGCCAGGCGTCATCTCCAGTTGCAGGACGCGGCTGGCAACCCTGAGCGCGCGGCGCTTCTGGAAGAACCAAGCCTGCCACGGACCGAGTAGAGCCTGAAGCACGTGGAACTGCTCCGGCAGCTTTTTGACCTCCACGCGCGCGGCTGGCTTGGTGACGCTCTCATCGCGGTCGTACACCTCAAAGACTCGCCCGTCGCATAGCACAACGAGAGCAGCGTCGATTTCCGGATGCACCGCATACAGCAGCGCCTGTTGCAGTTCCGCTGAGGTGAATTTCAGCGGCTTGCGCTTAACCTTCTTAGCCTCAATGATCCAGAAGGCTTGTGACCACAAAGTCATTCGGTAGTCGATGAACAAGTCGCCGTCGGCAACCTTCAGGTGCTTTTCACGCTGCGTGGAGAAATAGGTCTCCTTGGCATAGCCCAGGACTCGGATGACGGGGTCAATGATCTCCGCCCGGACGTCTTCCTCCGAATAGGTCGAGACGTCGTACTTCGAAATGCGCTCCAGCTCCGCCGTCTGCTCGGGGGTTAGCGGCCGTAGCGCCTTCGAATGAAGCAGCAACTCGCTGATGTCAGCAGCGGTTTCGATTTGAGGGCGTTTAGTGGTCATTTACATTCTACGAGAGTGGTTAGTATCGAATAGGTGCGGTCGACGGGCACAGAGCCTCGGTCGCACACGGGTGACCGGTTGAATCCACAACCGTTTACTGTCCTTGGCGACAGGCAACAACCGGCCAATAGCAGCCGGTCTCAACCGACGGAGAACAGCCAAAACCGCACACTCATAAGCGTTCGTCATTCTCTACGCAGACTCGTAAGTGAATGGCTCCAGCAAAATTTGAGGTTCGACCCACAACCTTAAACCGTAGGGAATTACCGAATACCCGTCGTATCGCCCAGGGAAAGTATTCGAAGCTGCAAACTCCAGGAATTTACCGCGCTTGTCATCAACAACGCGGATACCGGGGCATCCGAGCATTGTGTATTTGATAATGGGGTTGGGTAGTGAAGCCTCACTCACGTGAATTTCCACATCAGATTCATATTGCCAAATTGTCAATTTCAGTCTGACAGTACCTTGCTCGATAACGTAACGGTGTGATGTTCCGGACTCACCCTCGGAGGGGAAGACGCCGAGTACGGCGATTAGATCAAAAGGATCCCATGTTAAAAGGGGCATAAAGCATCCTTTGCTGACATCACGATGAATTTGATCCCATTCTAATCATCAGCCATCTGTAACGCAGTTTTTCTCCAAGACGTCTTGGCCATAGGCTGGGCAATTTTTCGCAATCCTTCACCAAACGAACATTTGCGATCTGGAGGACTCTACGGTTTTTCCCCTCCGTCCGCTTAGGGTCGTTTGCAGCCGGTCATGAGAGGCAAAAAAAGGCCAAAAGCTGCCAGTCCTGAATCCACGTCTCTGTTGAGGCAGCTGGCTGCTAATCCCGTTTTCAGGACAATTGCATCACGCCTACGGTCTGCCAGTACAGCAAGCCCATGTGAGGGACCGAGACCTTACCTGCACAGGCATGATGGAGCAGGTAGAGAAATCGAGCTGCGCGCCGGATGTCTGTAAGAATTTTAGGCCGCGTCATTCTCTGGCATCTGGACACCGGGAGTGAACTGGGCGTCAACTAGATTTGATGCGTAAACTATTCGAAGTGGCTCTGCACCAAGCGGTACAGCGTCGCCAGATCGCTGTGAAACGTTTCGACTGGAGCAGTCTCGCGGTTTATAGCGGCTTTTCATCCTCTCCCGGTATTTCGGCGGCCTCAGCAGCGAATCTGATGAATCTAACGCTTGGAATTTGATTTTCGATGCTAGTAAGAGAGGTAGACAGCAGAACATCTTCTGCTTGACTAACCTCGACAACTACAGTGATGTTGCTTGTTTCCAAGGCATCCCTGAGGAGTTGAACATTGGGGTTGCGCGCCAACTCTTCAAGTTTCGCGAGAACCTCGTCATGGCGTTGTTTGGCGGCGACCGCAGCCGACTTTCGATAATAGGCCGCAACAGCCTGACCAATAATAAAAAGCACGCCAGAAAGCAGTATTGTTTCTAACGCAAACTGCCTGTTAGACGTTAGTTCTTCAGGGCCTTCCAAAAAGAAATGCTGAATAAACTCATCGCCATTGCGAAATACTTCACTAAACTCCACCATGTTATTTATAGTTACTTGCATTGCCAAGCCCTCAAAAAAGATCAGATGGAATTATTTTGCCGGCGGAGCATTTTTAAAGCATATTCTTGGGGTGACTCAGCATCTAATCCAAGGTATGAGACAGCGGCAGCGACCTTGGCGCATGCGTTGGTTGCGGGGTGATCAAAACTTTGCAAGCGGTCCAACAGCACCGTAGGATGATACGGAAAGTTGCTAGAATTGAGCCCTTTCAGCATATAAAGCGGTATATAATTGACAAGACACCTAAGATAGTTCTCACAAAGTTGTTTCGACATCATGCAAAATGCGAATCCGTGCATATCATAAATTCTTTTATAGAAAGTTAGACCACGCCCATATGGTGAATCCATGTCAGCTATGGCTGCCGCTATTTTAATAGGCAGCTGACTTATTGCTTCTTCCGGAGTCATAGCGAAACGTATTGAACATAACGGGACTTTTGAAATAATGTCTAGCGACAAGAAGCTGTGAAGCTCGGCCATTCCCTCATCAGTAGTCAACAGATGAAAGTTAAAAACGCTTTTTTTTCGAGCCGAGAGAGCGTGGACCTGCTTACTCATCTGATCTGACATAACACCTGCTCGAAAAAAAGCGACGTTGGCTACCACTTCTGCACTGTAGCCATCGAGGCGCTCGATCGCCGCTGCAGTTTGATAGCCAGCGAATAGATGATCAATGCGCTGATGATCGTTCGCGCTGGTATCGAAGGCGTGGCGGTGTTGCGCAAGTATCGCGCACAAATCAGGTTTGAGACGTAAGGGTTGATAGTGTTTGGAAATTTCATACTCGACTACGTCCTTCGGACTTATATTCGCTGCGACATAGCTTTCGTCCAAAATCCGTTCGTTAAGTATCATGCCGATTTGTATGTGCATTAGCTGGTTATCGACGGCTTTCTCAATCGCTAAAAAACCAACATCCAAGTCTTCTGGGGGAAGCTGTGTGCCAGTTATCTGAAGGCAGGTATTTTTTATATATTCAGGCAGCTCGCCCTGATTATTGACCACGTAGACATTGAACGACCATTCAGACTTCAACTTATCCAGAATCTTCTGGTGATACTGTTCAAGTACATTCCCAATTAAACCTGGGTGCGTCAACAAGGTTGCGAACGTTGGCAAACGCAAAAAAAATGCCTTATTAGACACTTCCATTATTCCTGCAGGTAATGTGGACGCCCCTCGAGGCCAACCTGGAGCGATCGGGCAATAAAACTCAACAACAGGGGCAAGCGATCCCACAATAGGGTCTAGCTCGGAGTCTGGTCGGCTCATATGTTAGCTCCATGACTTCGCGTTGTTGTTGCCGCATGCAGTCATCCGTCCTCGGAACTGGCGAACATTCTGCATAACGAATCGTCAAAAGCGTATCAGGCCTTCACTATTTTTTTTCTAAGGGTAATCATAGACGCGATTCCGGAGGCGGTGCTCATTTTCTAAGGCGGTACCTAATACTCATGGATTTCGGCAGTGAAGCGGTGAAAAGCTTCGGAGCTGGCCGAGTCGACATCGCACTCGCAGTCTACCGACGCCGTAGGCGCAAAAACGCTCGCAACAAAATAGCCGTCGAACCACTCCCTTGAGATCGTCATCTGCTGACCGATCAGTTCTTGCAAAACGTACTTGATGTCGGCGGTTGATGCCGCGTGCGGGTGATGTAGGTGCTCGTCGCAGGGTGCTATCGGCCAGAAGCAGCCGGTGGACGGAGCGATAGCAAATGAGTAGCTATGCTTGGTCTACTGCCGGTACTGATTGAGCAGATTGAGCTTTCCGTCCATGGTGTATAAACCCGTTCAGCGGTCACCCGACTGTCACAATGCCCAGCCTAGTCAGGATAGACGACAGAACAAGGAATGTTATCCACCAAGCCCGTGAAGGCGTTATCACCCACTTGGGGTCTATTTAGAGTTAGGCCCAAAGAGGAGTCCGCCATGACCGTAGTCGATCGCCTCAGGTATTTGCGCGTCGTTCTAGTTTTGGCTGGCCTCGCGTGCCTTGCTCTCTACCCACTTATGTTGTTCTGGCCGTCCGGCTGGGCCTGGCACGTCGGTCACTCGGACTACCCGATGATGATCGTTGGCATATACGCCACACTTGGCGTGTTCTTGATCCTGGCCGCACGTGATCCATTAGCCAATCTGAGCCTAATCTGGTTCACCGTGTGGTCTAGCGCCGTACACGGAGGAATCATGGCCGGCCAGGCGGTCACCCAGCCGGGGCAAATGGGGCACTTGGCAGGTGACGTGCCGGCGCTCTTCATCGTGGCGGTTGTCTTGGCCATCTTGACGCCCCGCTCGCAATTGGCCGCTCGGCCCCGGACACACAATGGGGCCTAAGAGCAGGTTTGACTGTCAGGGTCGAGACGAAAATCGCGTTTCTACGCAAATTTTTGGTCTGGTGATCAACCAACGCCGACAGATTTTACGTAGCAACGCAGTCTTCAAGAATGTGCCCGCGTTTTTTCACAGCGTGGGGCGTTTTCTGCCTGTCACGACTGACCGGTTTGGGTCGATTAGCGACCACTACGCAATGCGATTGATCCACCCTTGTCCTCCCTCAACCTGGAGGACAAGCCATGAACACTATTGCTTTACATCGCCGTCAGCCTTGGAACAAGGGAAAGCTTGTAGGGCAGAAAGCCCCGCTCCGAGTCAGAGATATCTGGGCTATTCGGGTCAGGCTTCAGCTCGCGGAGAAGACACGGGATCTGGCTCTCTTCAACTTGGCCATCGACAGCAAACTGCGTGCCTGTGACTTAACCAAACTGCGAGTACGTGACATTGCGCATGGAAAGCATGTTTCGTCACGGGCCATCGTGATGCAGCAGAAAACTCAGCATCCAGTGCAGTTTGAAATTACTGAGCAAACACGAACAATTCTGGAGGCTTGGATGCGTCAGGCGCATCTTCGCAGTGAGGACTTTCTGTTCCCGACGCGTTTGCACGGATCAGATCATCTCTCTACCAGGCAATACGCTCGAATAGTCAAAGCATGGGTAACAGCCATTGGACTTGACCCGACGATGTACGGTACCCACACGCTACGGCGAACCAAGGCTTCGTTGATCTATCGCAGGACCAAGAACTTGAGGGCAGTCCAACTCTTGCTTGGTCATACGAAGCTCGAAAGCACTGTCAGGTACTTGGGCATCGAGGTAGACGATGCTCTAGAAATGGCAGAGCAGACAGAAGTCTAATCATCCACTGCGACGGTCGAGCCCAGACCGTCGCTTTCCGACCCAAAGCTGCCGGTGCCGAACAGCAGCGATTGGCCAGAAGCGGACGCGCACTTCATCTAGGCACTCTGTACTGCTACCCAAAGCACCATCTCGTCGACGTCGCTGATTGCACCTTGCTGATCACTGGTAGTGTGAATCCGCAGAGAGTGACTGCGAATTCACAGCTGGGGCCTGTCGTTTTTTAGTGAACTACTTCTTGGATTGCCGGCTGAATGTGAGTTCCCCAAAGTTTTACGAGAGGGCTACAAGTGATGTGAAACATTAGCCAGCATGCGTAGATGCAAGGGGCGCTGTAGCAGTTGCTAGCAGTGAGTTTGCCGTGAGCCATTTCGTGCCTCAGCATAGGCCCGCCCTTTAGGTTGAAAAGCAGATGGAACATGTATGCTATGTCCTTGCCGAATGCCTGCTCTAACTCATCTTTACGGTTCGAGTACATTTGACTGAGAGACTGGTCTTCCTGCGTAAGGTTAACATTGAGCTTTGCTGTTCTGGCGCCCCGGTTAGTAAGCACGTATCGGAGAGAGTTTTCCAATTGTGGAATGAGTGCATGAACAGCAGAAACCATGTCTCCTTGAATCATTCGAGCGAAACCCAGTGCAAAAATTGCCTCGTGCCCTGGTGGTACGAAAGCACTGTGGGAAACGAGTGGCTCCAAATGTCTCTCGTCGATGCACTCGTACTGAGTCATGGTGATGCATGCAGGCTTAATGAAGGCTTCGGTTTCAACATGATAGTGGAACCCAACTTCTGTGAGGGCTTCATGATCGAACCACTCTTCAGAAGGCTTGTCTCCGAAACCAGCTGATGGAGATTGAGCAATCATCTTTCCTTGCTGGTCGGAATAACTTTTCCCCATGCTTGAAGATAGAAAGTATTTATTTTTCTTTTGGAGGCAGTTTTTATGTAGCGCGATTTTCTCTGGTGGCCTCGAAGCAAATGCAAGTCGGTACAGCATTTCGTGAACTTCCAGGCCCTCGAATTCATCAACCGTTGCCTGTCGTGCGTCAGTTAGGTCTACGGGTATGCTGAACTCGCCCAATTCCGATAGCGAGTCTTCCTCAAATTGCTGTAACTCTAGCTTTAGCTCATTGATTCGCTCATTCATGCCACCAATAGATCTTAGCTCACCAATCGCTTCTCTTGTCCATGATGCTTTAGCCATATTTGAGTCGATTGCATCCCTCATTCTTAGTGTCTGGTCAACAGCGTTTACCTTGCACTGGGCCGAGGCTTCTTTGTCGCCTACTTTGGAATATGCATAAGCGGCATACAGCCAAACTTTTTTCACTGCTTCTGCGTATTGTTTGTCCTTGGTAGCTGTAGCCATTGACTCTGCATCATTTGCTATATCTCCCCATTCAAGCAAATCGAAGCTCTGACCTAGAGAGGAAAGCCTATGGAAAGAAATCAAATTTAGTTTGTCTTTTGTGATCTCATACGCTTTTGCGAACATCTCTTTTGCATAATCCGGAATAGCCTTTCTCTTCCCGGTTGAAGCGTATATCGCAAATGCTCGCTCAATAAGATCAACAACCTTTGAAGGGACTTCGAAATCTGATTCGTATTGATACAGCAGGCCTCCAGTGAAGAACAGGCTCACGGCATCAAGGTACGAGGTAGACGCAATCTCCGCCATTCTGTGAAGCTTTCTATTCGTGTACCAGCAACTGTCTGCGATTCGCGCACGAAGCAATGGATGGTCGATATGGTCAGTGACTTGCGTCAAAGCGTCTTGCTGCTCACCTATGTAATCACTTGGTATTAGTGTCCTCCGACCATCCATGATCATTTGAGGACTAAACGCGTCAGCCCTGTTGGGGTTGAAGTGGTAACTGCAAATCACAGCAAGCACGCTGTAGGCACGTCCGGCAGCGGCCTCTCCCAAATCTTTGGCATCTTGAGCCGCCCTTTGGAATACATCCTGCAATGTATGGAAGTGGAGGGTGTTCGTTAGGGTAAGGATGGACGAAAGACTGACGTGCTCAAAGTCATCTACGGTCGCCACGTCCATCACGGGTTGGTTTTCCTTCTGATCCTGCTCACCCACGTTCAAATCCTCCACGATTCAAGGTGGAGTCAGCTTATCCGAATTCGCGGTGGTAGCCACGAGCCACTGAACGGCCCTCTGTAGGGATCTATAGGCAGTGGCAGTCGTTAGTGCCAGGGCGGAAGGGGTTCAGATGGCTGTCGAAGGCTTCTGTCCAAAACCAGTCATTCCACGCCCCCCCGCGAAGGGGCGTTAGCAGCCATTTACGAACAGCTACATTCGACCCATTGCAGACGTTCGCGACAGACAGCTACTGGGCAGTTTCTGTCTATGGGGCCGCAGCGTTTTATGGTTCTAGGATTTACCGCTCAATCCGCCATTTTTCTCATAACGGCTGATCACAAGGCATAATGGGGGGTAGAAGCCGTCCTTCTGGAAATAAATACATGAGATAAATTATGAGCGATATAACTTCCGAGATAGTTAAGTGGCTAACAGAAAAGCATTCGACAGGCGTCCGCTCAATTTATGGTTTTGAGTCCGTCTTGGTGATCGCTGTGGGTATCGGCGCTATGGTCAGTGCAAAGTCGCTTGTCGCAAAACGGAATGCGCTTAAAAAGCGGATGACTCGTGATTTTTCCGAGACCCACTTAATCGCAACTTTACGAGCAGAAGAAGCTGGAGAAACGGTTAGATATGTCGCAACGCTGGGCAGTACCAGCGAAGGGCTCACTGTTATGATTGTTCGCGAAGCTGGACCGGATCGTGTGAAATCATCCAGCCCTTCAATGCGATCACTGGATGAGGTTGACGCTTGGTTGAGAAGCAGCACCCCATTTATTCTTGCTGACTTTAGGAATTGAAACGACTGTAGTGCGCTGGTGGTGGAAGGTTGCTTTCGACCCGTTGCAGCCACTCCCAAACGCCCAAACACGCATTCTCGGTTAAGGGAGCGAATGACTTGAGTCGCCTGTCAGGCACGGAGCTGGTCGAATAGCTTTTGCAAAAAAACATCACCCGCCACTGAGTCTGAAAGCAAGTAATGCCCAGACCAACTGTCCCAGCCAGCTACGAGGCTGAATTCAGAACACTGGAAATTTTGGTGAATTTTTTCATCAAGGCCTATGACGGGTGAACCCGATCGTCTGAACCCTCGGAGTTTGATCAGGTTTTCAGCTAGCGATAACCAGCAAGAGTCTGACACCTCGTTGAAACAGAGTGTCAGATACCCGTTAGCTGCCGTGTCGAGAGTTGGGTTCATCTATTACCGTCTATGGGTTGACGCGAAGGGGATGCGCAAGCACGGCTGCGAGCGCGTTTGTTAAGTGCCTGATCAAGCTTGAGAACATTTTATTGCGTTGGCGAGCTGCTCGGCTTTGTCGCGTAACTCAATGAATTTTTCGTTCAACTCGACATGACCAGGTTTCCAGGAAAGGGTGCCATCGACATAGTTTTGACCAAGAATGAGATCATTGAGTGAGCCCATTCCGCCATAGGCTGACAGAAGGTACTCAATCCCTGAGAAATCAGAACCCAGCAATCGTGCTCTTGCCTTATGCATCCAAGCGCTCCAGTGGGTATCTCCATCGCTTTCAAGCACGGCTGCAAGCTGATCAAGAATGAAAATCAGCTCTTCGGTTTTCGGTCCCATTTTTTGATATCGTCCAAAGTGAAACGCGGCATAAGCGGGATGATCCGTTTTACTTGCCCGCTAGCTGCATAAGCTACTGTTTCGCCTGTAGGGTGTCCACGGGCCGCTCCTGGCCGGTAGCTTCAAACATGTCCTTGACTGCCCGCCAGCGCAATCAACGCAAATCCTACGGCTTCTGATCTTCAGTGACCTCCTGCCAGCTGTCATCGGGATCAAACCGTTTCATCGACTGTGCGAGTTTATAACCCTCGGGTCCCAGGTCTTTCTCGAACACCTGGCCCTCATGGCTGATCATGAAACTCATCACCCCGGTGTCATCGTATTTCGCCGGCCAGGCAATGAGGGCAAAGCCACGGCTCATCTTGTCGCCGATGAGGTAGCTGTAGGCGCCGCCGGGTGCGGAGGGGCCTTGTCCGTCGAGGATTCGGAAGTGGTAACCATGCCAGTCTTCATCGGCGATGGCTTTGCCGAACAGCGGCCCCAATGGGCTGATTTGACCGCTGTCGTCGTCCGCCCAATAAAGTCCGTCGTGCTTGCCGGGGGTGCTGAAGATTTTCTGCGCATATTCAAGGGCGCCGTCCCCGTCACGGTCCACTGACGCATAGTCCATCTGGGCGTCGTGATAGGTCAGCACCGATTGCACCGCGGCCAGTTC
The DNA here is from genome assembly GCF_054071155.1 of Pseudomonas sp. SDO5532_S415. Taxonomy (NCBI): domain Bacteria; kingdom Pseudomonadati; phylum Pseudomonadota; class Gammaproteobacteria; order Pseudomonadales; family Pseudomonadaceae; genus Pseudomonas; species Pseudomonas sp. SDO5532_S415. The sequence goes on from NZ_JBSVWS010000016.1 coordinate 39,119, forward strand.
GTTGCTGCCGATTCGCCGCGTACGGATTTCGGCGCTACCGGCCTTCATGTCGAAGCGCCAACCCTTTTCGGCTTTTACCAGGGGTATCGGCAGTGTCCAGTGGTCACTGCCCACTGACAGGACAGCTTTTCGCTCACTGGTTTTTTCGATGGCATGTTGCTCGCGGTAAAGCTTCAAAAACGCATCCACGTCACTGCGCTGGACGCCACCTCGCGGGATGAAACTGCGCCAGTCTTCACCCAGCAGCTGCGTCAGGCGTTCCTGATCGGCGTGTTTCGTACCCAGTGCTTCGACGAACGCCTGGGCAGCCTTTTCCGGGGTTGGAAATGCCTGCTGTGCCGTAGCCACGCATGACCATGCCAGGCTGCCGATCATCAGGATACGAGGTAGCAAGCCCATGAATGCTTTCTCTTGAAGATGGTTTTTCAACGCCGGCCCCCCCCTCTTTGGCGCATGGGAGGACTGGATGGCCGGCTGATCTGATGACCGGCGGATCGCGCTGCACTGGGGCGCATGGCGGATGCCTGGCTGGTACGGCCACGCAGGGCTTGGGCGTTCGATCGGGACGGCGAGCGTGCGCCGGCGAATGCGTTGTTGCGGGCGCTGCCGGCACTGGCCGTCGGGCGTTTTTGCGTTCCCTGGCGCGCCTGGGATTCCTGACGGCGCTGACTGGTCTGGGCGGTCTGTTGCCTGGGCTGCTGATTTTCCCGGATGTTTCTGCCCGTGCCTTGGCTCCTGTCAGACGCCTTCGGTCTGTCTGCCCCGGCTTGCATGCGATTACCGACTGAGGGTTCGGACTGCGCTCTGCGCGCTTGATCACGGGCCTGGCGATTGGTGGTGGCGGGTCGCTCGATACCGTGTCTGTCCATTGAACTGCGGGCTTTTTCTCGCGCCTCGGCGCGTTGGGCATTATCCCCGCGAAATGCCTCACGTTGATTGGCACCGTCCAGTTGCCGGCCGTACTGCTGACGGCTCCTGCTGTCTCGATAGGGAACGCCATCGCGATGAATGGAATTGTGCTCCCACTTGTTCTGGTTCCGGTTGATCTGGGTGTTGCGATTGATGTTGTTGTAGCGGTCGACGTCGATGTCGATGTCGTTGTTGTCCCAGTCACAGTCCCCCCACAAGGAGGCGACGATCGCCACGCCGGTGCCGAACGCCAACCCGGCCATCAAGGCAGATCCGGGGTAATACGCAGGGGGCGGTGGATAGTAGACGGGCGGCGAAGCAGGATAGGCCCAGGTGCCATAGGTCGTGGTCGGATTGTAAGTGGGGACGTACACCACCTGCGGGTCGGCAGGCTCGATGACGATGGTGGTGGAGCTGCTGGCAGGGGCTGGGGCCTGGGCTGCCGGTGCCGGTGCCGTCTGAACCGTCACGTTCTGGTATTGGTTGCTCTGCAGGTTGCCTGCGGCCTGCGCCTGATGACGCAAGCGTTGCACGCCGTTCATGACATCGTCGGGTTGCGCCAGAAAGGCATCGCCCAGGCGTTGCACCCAGACGGGGTCCTGTCCGAGCGTTGCCAGGACCTGTGGGAACGCGACCAGCGCCTGTACGCTCGGGTCCCAGGTCTGGCTCGACACTTGTTTGACCGCATCATCGCCCTTGGCGTCCGGATGGGCTTTGGACCAGGTGACCGCCTCGGCGATTTCCCCGGGGTAGGTGCTGGCCATCAGCACCTGTGCCAACAGTGGGTCCGGGTAGAGCGCAATGGGCGCCAGCATCTGGTCCAGCTGCTCCTCGGTAAACACCACCTCTTTGGCCGGTGCCGCTTGGGGCGCCGTATCGGCAGCGTTGGCGGGTCCCTGCGGCGACTGCGCCAGGCAAGAAAATCCACTTAGAACCAGTACAACAGACACTGCGTAAAGTAGAGAAGTGCGCATCGCCCCACCTCATGTGGTCAGGCAGGCTTGAGAAGGCTGGGTCAATGTCAGGGAGTGAAAACAGCCGACCTCGATGACAAAACTAAGGGTAGCAGACCCCCACGGTTTAGCCGCCCGTAGTCTGGAGATTGAGCTACCGAGGGCGGGGTAGATGAAAGTTGTTATCAATGATGGTTTGCACGATTTCCACCGAACCGTTTATGGCGAACTGAGCACCCATGCAGACGAGTAGAAAGCCCATCAGGCGTGATATCGCATCTATGCCTGATTCCCCTGTTATTTTCATGATTAATCCTGAGCTGCGCAGGCAGATCCAGAGAATAATCGCAGTCAACAAGAAGATTAACGGCGGTGCGGTTAATAGCACCCAGGCTGGAAATAACGTGCTGTGTTTGATGGTCGCCGAAGAGCTGATAATCATCGCGATGGTTCCTGGCCCGGCCGTACTGGGCATGGCCAGCGGAATGAAGGCGAAACTGGCCTGTTCCTTTGGGTTGTTGACGGCGGCAGAAGCCTGGACGGGCGGCGGGAAGAGCATCTTCAAACCCATGATCATGAGAATACCGCCGCCGGCCATTCTCAAGCCCGGAATGGAAATGTTGAAAGCGTCCATCACAAACTCACCTATGTAATAGGTCAGTGCCATGATGAGAAAAACATAGAGCGAAGTTGCAAGCGCCTGTCTGTTTTTTTCTTTTTGGGTAAGGCCTTTGCTCAGGGCGATAAATAAAGCCACTGTTGTAGGCGGATTGGTCAGTGGCAGTAACGCCAGTAATCCAAGCGCGATAGCATTCAACAAATCTGTCATATCGAAGCGTCCGCAGCAGCCTTTTTCAAGGCCTTTGCTTGTCAGGCACCTAACGCGAGGTTTTGATCTTCATGACCTCGGTGTAGATGGCATTGATCGTCTGACCCACCTGGAGCTTCTTCATTCGTTCCTGAAGCTGCGGGTCCTCGACCTTCAGGACGGTCAGTTCGCCTTCCGGCGGAAGCAAGGTCACTTCATGCTTTTTCAAGTCAATGCGAGTGATCTTTGACGTGACCTTGACCCGGCGAACCGCCTCACCGCCCGGATCAGGATTGTCCTGGGTGGCACGGACAACCACGGATTCATTGCTGACCCCTGGTGCAGCGTCGACATTCGTGTCGAGCACATAGGCGACCGTGCGAACAACGTGGATATCGACCTTGTCGCCAACTTTCAGATTGCTCAGGGTCTTGGCCTTTTCCGTGAGCTGGATGGATACCGGGTTTTTGTTGGCGTCTTCTATGGTGACCTGGTGATTGGCCGGATCAACGGCCAACACCCGGGTGACGATGTGACCTTCCATGGAGTGGCTACCCAATGGCACCTCGGCTGCATGGGCCGCAAAGCCGATCGCGGCCATGATCGAGGCAAGGACAACAACAGTAAGGGAGGGAATCGGTTTCATGGGCCTGTTTTTCTTTTGTTGGCAGGTAGAACAGCGCTATGGATTACCGGTGGGCGCGTTTTGCACACAGGTCAAAGCATAGACATTGATTGCCGGGGTGCCCCATCACGGTGTCGATCGGGGCTGTTCGCCTGTTTCCGAGGGCGGCTACTGTTCAGGGGCGCAGGGATTGAGCTTCAAGAGAGGTTTGAGGTGAGCATGCACGGACATGCATGACAGTGGGCCCTTGCCCGCAGGTGGCAATCGGCTGCGGATTCAACCGGTCGCCATCGTCGGCTTTGGCTCGATCCAAGTCATACAGCCGCCGATCATCCGCCCGGTGAAAGGCTTCGTTGGAAGCCTTTTCTGATAGCGCTGAAGGGTGCACGTGTCGGTAAGACGCGTGCACGGGCTTTCCCTCATGGTTCTGACATGACGTCCGGGCGACCAGCGTCATATTCGTCGACGATCAGCGCCATGGGCCGACAGTGCCCAGGGCGGGATGCGTTCCTGGAATTCACACGCTTAGTTAACCATCACCTCGTCCAGTGCCTGCTCCAGGATGCTGACCGTGCGCTCGATGTTGTGCAGCTTTTCGAGTCCGAACAGACCGATGCGGAAGGTCTGGAAGTCGGCCGGCTCGTCGCATTGCAACGGCACTCCGGCGGCGATCTGCAGGCCGTGGCTGGCAAGTTTCCTGCCGCTCTTGATGTCGGCATCATCGGTGTAGCTCACCACTACGCCAGGGGCCTGAAAGCCGGCTGCGGCCACGCTTTTGATGCCTTTGCCGGTCAACATTGCGCGCACCCGATCGCCCAGAACCTGTTGTTCGCCGCGGACCTTGTCGAAACCGTAGGCTTGCGTCTCTTTCATCACGTCGTTAAATCGCGCGAGGGAATCGCAGGGCATGGTCGCATGGTAGGCATGTCCGCCCTGTTCGTAGGCCTGCATGATCTGCAGCCACTTTTTCAGGTCGCAGGCGAAGCTGCTGCTCTGCGTCTGTTCGATGCGCTCGAGGGCCAAGGAACTGAGCATGACCAGGGCGCAGCAAGGGGAGGCGCTCCAGCCTTTCTGCGGTGCGCTGATCAGCAGGTCGACGGCGCATTTGTGCATATCAACCCAAAGCGTGCCCGAGGCGATGCAGTCCAGCACGAACAAGCCACCCACCGCATGCACGGCGTCGCCGACGGCCCGCAGGTACTCGTCGGGCAGGAGAATCCCTGATGAGGTTTCAACGTGAGGAGCGAAGACAATCTGCGGCTTGTGCGCCGCAATGGCTGCCAGCACTTCGTCCAGCGGGGGTGGGGCGTAGGCAGCCTGGCGACCGGTGTCGACCGGTCGGGCTTTGAGCACCGTGGTGGCCGCCGGGATGTTGCCCATCTCAAGGATTTGGCTCCAGCGATAACTGAACCAGCCGTTGCGTATCACCAGGCATTGCTGGTCGGTGGCAAACTGTCGCGCCACCGCTTCCATGCCGAATGTGCCGCTGCCCGGGACCACCGCTACAGCCTGGGCGTTGTAGACCTCTTTCAGGGTCCTGGAAATGTTCTTCATCACGCCTTGAAATGACTGCGACATGTGGTTGAGCGAGCGGTCGGTGTAGACCACTGAGTACTCGACCAGCCCTTCGGGATCGATACTGGGATATAGCTTTGACATAGGTGACTCCTTTGGCAGAGATCTCAGTGGTATCGACCCTGCCCTAAGGCTTGGCAAAAGACAAGATTGCTCGGGATTGAATGACGACTTCGGTCGAGCGGCCGCACCTGTCTTTGAAATACAAAACGCCAGATGTAATGCATCGGGCGTTGGGTTGAAACGGGTGTAAACCTATTTCAGGACTAGACAAATGAATAAATCCGTCCCCTTTTCGCGATGCTTCTTTGGGTGCGGTAGAAAGCCGTACGGAGCGTATCTGCAAAGTTCTGCCAGGCGTGCAAAGGATCGATTATGGGGAGTGATCACTAATGCCCGGAGGCGACTGAGCCAAATCGAGCGTCATTTAGTTTGATTCGACGGATAAATACCGGCTAGCCGCGCGATTACAACACCCACGTAAAAGACGCCCGAAAATTCTTCGACCATCACAAGTGAGCGGGCGTGGTTGGTCAATGGGATAATCTCACCGTAACCGGTGGTCGTGAGCGTCGTGAGGCTAAAATAGATCAGTTTGAAGAAAGTGCCGGGCTGTCTGAAGTCGAGGAGGTCAGGGCCGAATGAACCAGCGGCGGATATCTCGACCAGGGCATAGACGAAGGACCAAACGAAGGCCAGCATGATGTAACCCGCAAGCGCGCCATGCAGCTTGTCGGCTGTAATTGGCCCGCGCTTGAGAATATAGCGAAGCACTCCGCTAAACGAGACGGCAAGAGACGCCGCATACAATATCCCGGCAAAGAAAAGAATCGCGATACTTTCAGCCCACAACGCCGACCATTGAACGCCAACTCCAAGCAACGCCAGGCCCAGTTTGAGGATGCCCCCCCACCGAGTCTGCCTGGTGGCGAAAGCGCCCACGAGCAGCACGATTGAAAACAGAATGCCGAGCAACGTGCGAGCAAATAGACCTTCCTCAAGAAAGGGAAACAGGAGGATCAATCCTAGTAAAAGCAGCAATAGATAGGTGCAGGGACCTCGCCCTATTACCAACTGAGCTAAATCCTCGTCGGATTCGGTCTTATTTTGCGGATTTTTCATACCGGTTTCCCAGAGGCTGAAATAAAGCTCGAGAACTGACGTTGCACGGTTGAAATTTGACCTGGCTTTAGAAGAGTCGGCAGTGAAATTCTAGTCGCGAATGCATGTGAGAGGATCCAGCCAGACCGCATTGGGTCGGTTACTGCCATTTGTGACCGGCAGCTATGGGCCGTTTTCTGCCTTTCACCACCGGCAGCTTTGGGCGTTTCCTGCAAGCATCCCGGCAGCTTTGGTTCGTGTACGGTCCCTCGCGAAGGATTGAATCAACCCATGGCTATCCCTCGACCAAATGCGCTTTGACGCGATTTCCCTTGCATCGTAGCGAGCATTGGCTGTGTCACCGCATGTCTCAGCTCATGCCATACCGTCATCCAGTGGGGCTACCCTGTGAAAGGCTGAGCTGATGTCCAGTTAAGACCGATGTCTGCTGTCATACGTAAGAAACGCATGGATAGCATCGACGATCGCCGGTTCGATCTGGCTCAAAACTAGATCGTGCGGTGGATGCAAGATGGCCGTATGCACCAGCGACTCTGTCATGCGCATAGTCATCCACGCGGCCACGGCGAGGTCGGGATGTTTGACGTCATCGGGATGATCGGCCAGCAGGCGCTGGATATGCCGGTGAATATCGGCTTCCACGCCTTTGCCGCTGTTATTGCCCTCAAAAAACGGCCGTTCGTTCTCCAGCAGGCGATGCAACTGCGGCTCGACCTCATGGGCCGCCATGGCCGCCCGGACGAGTCGCACGATTTCGCCACGTAAGCCGCCATTGCCGGGGGCGTTGAGAATGGCTTCGATGGAGCGGGCCATCTGCTCGGCGTGACGGCTGTGCAAGGCCACCAACAGGGATTCCTTGTTGGGAAAATACTGGTAGAGCGATCCGACGCTGACACCGGCCTGTTGCGCCACGACGTTGGTGCTCATGCCGGCATAGCCGCGCTCCAGTAAAACGCGAGCACTGGCTTCGAGAATGGCATCGACCATCGCCACGGAACGGCTCTGGCGCGGGAGTTTTCGAGGTTTTGACAGGTTGGGATCGGGCATGGTCTGGCGCGAGTAGTGAATGCGAGTGATGGCTCGTATTATTGGTTTTCCGAAGCCTGGCGTCAACGCGACACAGGTAGGACTGACAGAGGATAACCATGAAACACGTTTTGATAATTGGCGGTGGCTTTGCGGGCCTGTGGAGTGCTGCCTCCGCCGCCCGGCAACTCGCAGAGCTGGGGAAATTGGCTCAAATCACCCTCATCAACCCTGAACCATGGCATAGCATTCGCGTCCGCAACTATGAGGCTGATCTCTCGGATACCCGGGTCGATCTGTCTTCGGTGCTTGAACCGATCGGCGTCGATTTGCTGATTGGCAAGGCCACTTTCATCGATACGGATTCGCGGGTCGTCACGGTGCAAACCCAAGCACCAACGCACGAATCGACCCTGAACCTTCCCTACGACACATTGATTCTCGCAAGTGGCAGTCATCTCGTACGTCCGTCGACTCCCGGCGTGGCCGAACACACTTTTGATGTCGACACTTATAGCGCCGCACTCAAACTGCAACGTCACATCGATGACCTTGCGACAGCCCCGGCCATGCCCGGCCGCTTTACTGCACTGGTGATCGGCTCAGGGGCAACGGGAGTTGAGATCGCCTGCGAACTTCCTGCTCGTCTTCGCGCTGCGGCTGGCAGTAGCGATGGCTCGGGCACACCTGCCCCGGTACGAGTGATCCTGGCCGATCGCGGGCCAAAGATTGCGCGCGGCCTGGGAGGCGGACAGCCCGTCATCGAGCGCGCGTGCCGCGAACTGGGAATCGAATTGTTGACTGATTTCGGCCTTGCGTCGGTGGACAGCCATGGCGTGATACTTAGCGATGGGCGCCGCATAGAGGCGTCAACTGTCGTTTGGTGTACGGGTATGCAGGCCAATGAACTGACGCAATGCGTAGAAGCGAAACAAGACAGCCACGGCCGGCTGAAAGTCGACGAATTCATGCGCGTCTCGGGCATCGACCATCTGTTCTGCGCGGGCGATGTTGCCCACGCGCTGATCGATGGTGACCGACCGTCCGTCATGTCCTGCCAGCATGCACGCCCCATGGGCCGCTTCGCCGGACATAACGCAGTGAATGAGCTTTTTGGCCTACCCATGCAGCCCTTGAGCATCGATTGGTACACCAACATTGTCGACCTTGGCCCTTGGGGGGCGGTCTATACACAGGGCTGGGATCGAGAGGTTGTTGCAGAGGGTGCTCAGGCCAAAGCCACCAAATCGGTAATCAACTGCGAGCGGATTTACCCACCCCGCCAAGGCAACCGAGAGCAGATACTGGCAGCGGCGACACTAGACCTGCAACGACCACCGCAGCTCAAGCCTACGGCAACGACGTCATAGACAAATGGTGTGGACCTGCTCTCGCTGGCAACTCTGCCTTGCCCGCGTGTGGCCGTTCTCTGATACTCACGTTAGGCAGCAAACGGTAGACTGCTGCCTACGCTCCATTACAAGTTGACTAGGGCTTGGACGGATCTGCCGGACGCCAGATTAGTTTGCTGGTGTCATACCCCTGTCGCTGAGCAATCTTTAGCAGCTGTTCGCGGTTGACGCCGTTGATTTCAGATGCGCGTGAAAGCACCCATAGATATTCCCGGTTCGGGTGGCCGACCAGTGCGAACTGGTAGGCGGGGTCGTGGTAAAGCACCCAATACTCACCTTTGGTTATTCCTGGTGCAATGCGGCTGAACCAGTTATCAAATTGCACCCACAGTTTGTCTGTCTTACCTGGCTGCTGCGATTCGGCAATTCCGCGTACCTCTTTCCAGTCGCCATTCTGTTCCCTGCAACGATTGGTGACGTCAATGCGGCCATCATCACGTAGACCATAATGCGCTTCTGACTGCTGGCAATTGCGCTGAAAGAACATAGGTAACCTGGCCTGCTCGTACCAGGTGCCCTGGTATTTTTGCAGGTCGACTTGCATGGTGGCGGGAGGGGAGTCCTGGCTTGAGCCAGCGCACCCAGCGAGTGCCAATCCCAGACAGGAAAGTAGAACGATCTTGCGAATCGACATATAGACCTCCAGGTTGACAGAAGAAACACACATGTCATTGGAGGTAGGTGAGAGTGAAAAGTGCTATCGATTTCTTGATGGCGGCGTTCACTATTGGCACGGGCCGATTGCTGCCTTTCGCGATGGGCCACTGTCGACCCAAAGCGGTCAAATCACTAAACGCGTGTTCCACCGACAGAGAATGGAATTCGCTGAATCTCCGTCTCGCTCATTACTCGCCAATCACTTGGCAAAATACCGTACTCGAACTCGGCACTTTCCAGCGCCTCATCCAACCCGACCATCAAGTGGTCGCCTTCAATCTGGAGTTCTCCGTAGTCCTGAAAGCGTATTTCCAGATACACCAGGTCATCGCCTTCGACCTTCAGGCCGAAAAGCACGATGGCGGTTACGTCAGGCCGGAATTCGCTGATTGTCCTTACATAAGCAAATAGGTGACTCGTGGACTGGGGCATGGCGTTGGCCGCATATATTGATGGTGCGTTACGGCATTCTATATGACTGCTTTTGGCCGATAGGTACCTGTCGCGAAGGGCTTCATTCGACCCAAAGGTGCGAAGATCAAAAGTGCCAACGAAACACGTGACAATTCATCCAACAGGCATGACTGGCCTGATGTGCCATGCCAAGGCAAGGCAGATGGTCGGGCGGTGCATGACTCGCGCCTAAGTATGCGGCCGATGGTTATTGTGGCTATACGGCCAAGAGGATGTCGCAGTATCTGCCAGTGCACCGTGTGATGGGGCAGCCAGTTCCTCCAGATGGTTAATGACGTCGTCCGGTTTGAGCACCAGTACGTCGCTGTCCAGGGTGTCCAGAATCATCTCGGCGGTGTTGCCGATCAATGCGCCGGACAGTCCGGTACGGGCCACGCTGCCGATCACCGTGAGCACGGCTTCGAGCTTGTGCGCGATGTGCGGGATCAGCACATCGGCAGGACCTTCTTCGATATGCAGGCGGTCGTCGCTGACGTCGAATTCGGCCTGAAATGACTTGCACAGTTCGCGATACAGCCCCTGTATGCTTTCTTTGAGTTGGAACACAGAGTCGGCCGCCGACAGCATGGGATAGGGATGAGCGCTCAACATATGCAGCGTGCCGCCGGCCAGTGCGGCGATGTCATAGCCGTGGCTGACGATGCCGGAATGCAGGACGCGATGCTCCATATCACTGCTGCCAGCATCTATTGCCGCGAGGATGGTGCCACCGACCCACGGCTTTGCGGATTTCACGATAAGCACCGGACTGGGGCAGTATCGCAGTAACTTCCAGTCCTCCGGGGTGAGCAGGGCCTTCATCAGCGGGGTGTCAGGCAGGTGCTGCTTGATCACCAGGCCGCAGCCCTCCGCTTGCTGGGCGGCGATGATGGTCTTGTGTGAACTCCCATGCCAGGCCTGCTGGGTACTGACGCTAAACCCCTCCTCTACCAGTACGCCTTGCATGTCGTTCAAGTAGGAGCAGTGCTGCTGTCTCTTGTCGCAGGCCAGAAGATGCAGGTGCGATTGAGTAGCGCTGGCAATCATTCTGGCTCTATTCAGCGTCAGGTCGTTGGACTGCTGCGAATCCACCACCACCAAGGTATTGCGAATGGTGTGCATGAGCGTCTTCCTGTGCGGGAGTACAGTTTTTATGTGGAGCGGCGGCACGGCGTTCTAGACCTATGCCATTTCGGGGCGTACGCGTTAGGCCACCCCTTATCCGCCCGTCAGCCGGAAGCTCACTTACCGAAATCATGCACGCGACAGCTAAAATCGAATGCCTGCCAGCCCAGCCCGATTGTTGACGCTCGATTCGAGTTGGCAGTAATTACCGGAACGGCTGCTGATCGCTCATGCAACTGCGCAAGTTAAGCACTGGCGCTGTTCTACCATTGCATCTATATTGAGTTGTAACGCGACCGGTACACTTCGTACCGACTAAACTGCGTTCTTACTGATGGTTGCGCTACTGGAAAAGAAGCGTGTGAACGTCGGCCGCGTTCAATTCCAAGCCTGCGCCTATCCGCCCGCGCATTTATTACGCGCAGATGGATACCTCCGACCTTGGTGGAGTAAATCGAGGTGATTTATTGCGGGCGTTTTTGCCCGCTCAACTCGGTTGCTAAGTATGACGACTATTCTGCTTAAGGCTTAGTTAGTTGGTCGGTTGATTTAGTTGATTTTCACCTAAGAACCCCCCTGAATCGACCCTGTTCGATCTGAGGGAAATGCGCTGTTCTGCTGGTTGGACGGCTGAAGCATGTCCGGTATAAGCACCGTTTGAATTTGTCTGAATGACAGTTCTTGGCCGATTGTTGACTGCCACCAAGGGCTGCGATCGACCCATAGCTGCCATTGAACAACGACAGCGTTTGGCTGATAGCGGTTGGGTGATGGTTCTTTTAGATGGATGTTTCAAGGTCGAAATCGTCCTTTATAGTTTCTATCCTTTTATCCAATCGTCCTCAAGGTAGGGCATAAGGCCTGAACAACATCCGGGATGTATCGCTGACGCCCCCTAAGTGTCTATCGTATGCCTGCTCAATCTGACCAGTTCGGTACATTTAATTAGTGCGCTATCGACCAGCAGTCGGAAGTTTTCATCGTTTCGATCGACCATCATTGAGGTCGTTGAATACGGCCCGCGACAGTGTTGAACTCACCCCTATCGATTTCCCCAATGCTCAGACCTGATCAAAGGCCCCATTCTCCGCCAGCAGGGTGGCGGTAAGGGCCGTGCTGTCGAGTACCTGCACGTGGCGCGCGATACAGTCAGGCGGCAAGCGAAACGGCGGCACGGAATCAGTGATCGCAATGTGTTCGAAAAGAGGTGGGTCGAACAGCCGACTGCCCGCGGTAAACAAACCATGGGTGGCGGCTGCGAACAGTCGGGCGGCGCCAGCCTTTTGGCACGCAAGGCCAGCATGTTTCAGCGTTTCACCCGTGCTGATCAGGTCGTCGAAAACAATGGCTGTCTTGCCTGAGACTTCGCCGATCAAGAGGGTGCCTGTCAGCGTGGCCTGATTGCGGTGCTTTTCCATCAATGCACTGCCGACCGAACGGCCCAGTTGTCGCTCCAGGGCTTGACGAAACTGCTCGGCGCGCTTGGTACCCCCTGAATCCGGGGAAACTGCAACCACTTCGGCGTTGTCGACCAGCCCGGCGAAATGCTCGGCGAACAGTTCGGTGCACTGCAGATTCCAGGCTGGAATGCGAAAGGCGTTGTCGAACGCTGCCGGATTGTGCACGTCCAGGGCGATCAGGCGATCCACGCCACTGGCTTCAAAAAAGGTGGCCACATAACGCGTGATGGTCGGGTCTTGAGGCTGGCTGCGACGATCCTTGCGACCGTAGCAGAGGTAGGGCGTCACCACCTGCACATGACGAGCGCCGGCATCCTTGAGTGCACCGCAGAAGAACAGCAGGCGGCACAGCTTATCGTTTGCGCTCTGTAGGCCATCCCCATACAAGGAGTGAAACACCACGACTTCGCGACCGTTCACCGACTCCAGTGGTCGGCATTTATGTTCGCCGTCTTCGTAGTCGCGCTCCTCGTGCCGCGCCAGTGGGCAGCCAAGCCGCTGAGCGATGCGGCTTGCATAGAGTTCAGTGCCTTGCAGGGCAAAAAGAAGCGGGGGCTGAGTGAGCATGCGTAAGCTCCTTGGAGGCCGGATATCAAATGCGCCTCACCTGAAATGGCACGTATCCATAACCGATACCGCATTGCCGCTGTAAAGCCTGAGTAACGGGACAGCCCTTGAAAGGTCGCTGGGTCAGCGGGCAGCACCGAGACGAACCACGTCAATGCAAAACTCCGTTTCGCAGGGCGGTACGTTGCATTCGACGATGTCGCCGGTCGCCGGTCGCCGGTCGCCACTTGCCGATGCACGCCGACAATGTCGGCATGAATCGGCGGTTGGCAAACATGGCGGTCTTCCAATACCGCAGTGTAGACCCGACGCGCCCCGAGTTGTGCCGGATACGCGCAGGTGCGCAGGAGTGAATGGCCTGCGAAAAGCACATCATCGAGTTCATCACTGTCGTACAAACGCAGTCGTTGATTCGCCAGTGGGGTCGGCATGGCAATCTCCTCAGCGTCCTGAGTAATGCACGTGTGCCAGTGCGGTTTTTGTCAACCTGACCCCATTGGCCTTGGCCTGATTGATATTGATTGACCGCAGTGAAATGAAAGGCGTGGGCCATTGAACGGTTTTGCGCGGGCACTTGATATAAATCAAGACCAGGGCGGCATCAACAGAGGACTCTGAAGGGGAAATGCTGGTGTCTGTTGCGTGAGGACACACCAGCTGTGCGCGTAGAGGGCAATTGTAAGCGCGAAGCCCCATCAGTCTGGAGTCAGATCATGAGCCAGTATCAACGGTTATTACTGATCATCAACCCGGCCCTGCGCCATTCCCAGGCGATAAGCCACGCAGCGGCCCTGGCCAAGGCCAGCGGTGCGAGTTTGCACATTGCCGCCTTGATCCCTTCCTGGAAACTATTGTCGCTGCTTGAAGAGGGCGACCGGGAGAAGGCTCGCGAGTGTTATCTGCAAGACCATCGCGATTGGTTGAAGGACCAGGCGACAAACCTGCGCGGCAGGGGAATCGACGTGACAACGGAGGCGAATTGGGCCGATGACATGCAGCGAGACATTCTTGATCACGTCGCAGAAATGCAGCCTGACTTGTTGATCAAGCAAGTGCAGCATGAACCAGCGCTCAAGCGGGCGTTCTTCACTCCGCTGGACTGGCGCTTGCTGCGCCATTGCCCGGTCCCGGTGTATCTGGCCGGTGAAGGAGGGCTTGCCTTGCCGCGCAAGGTGGTGGCAGCGGTTGACGTTTCGAATACCGAGCCCCAGGGCAGCGAACTCAATGAGCGGATCATCAAGCAGGCTTGCGGTCTCGCCTTGCAGTGTGAGGCCGAGTTGCACTTGCTGTTCGCCTGTGACATTTCGACAGCCTATCTGGGCGACATGGGCGGTGGTGGCTTGACACTTTCGGACCTTGGCAGTCAGTTGCGTGAGGAACTGGAAAAATCGTTCCTCGACCTGGCTGATCAATATGGTGTACCCCCAGACCGTTGGCATTTCATTGAGGGGCACCCTGTTTCGGTACTGAGTGAGTTTGCCCATGCGCACAGTGTGGATGTGATCGTGATGGGCAGAATCCAGTCTCGTGGCCTGGACAAGCTTTTGGGCAGCACGACCGAACACATCCTGTATCAGGTGCCTTGCAGCATTCTGGCGATCTAGAGCGACAGGGCCGGGTATTACGAAACGACAGGTGTAATGGCTTGAGGGGGGCTGTGATTTTGAGTCCCTCATTGCCAACCGAGCGGCACGATGATTTTGATGTCGCCTCCGTGGCTCAGGTCGTTCCGAACCCTTGCCACTCAGGCGGGAAACTGGGCTATCCAGTGTCGGGCAATCTCTTCGCGTCGGCAGATCCACACCGCGTCGTGGCCTTGCACGTAATCGAGAAAGCGCGCCAGCGCCATCGCACGACCAGGATGGCCACTGATCCGCCCATGCAGGCCGACGCTCATCATCTTCGGGTGTTGCGCGCCTTCCTGCCACAGCAGGTCGAAAGCATCCTTGAGCAGCCGGAAGAAGTCTTCACCGCAGGCGAAACCGTTCGGCAGCAGATAGCGGGCGTCGTTGTTGACCAGTGTGTAAGGGATCACCAGGTGGGCGGGCGAGCCCGGGAGCCAATAGGGCAGATCATCGTTGTAAGCGTCCGAGCTATAGAGAAACCCACCTTCCTCACGTAACAGGCGTCGGGTGTTCTGGCTGACCCTTCCGGTGTACCAACCTACGGGGCGTTTACCGCAGATCTGCTCGATCACGTCGAGGGTGAGGTGGATATGGCGCCGCTCCTGGTCTTCAGGCATGTCGCGATAGTCCAGCCAACGGTAGCCATGCCCGGCAATCTCATGCCCGGCAGTGCAGAGTGCATGGCCAATCGCCGGGGTGAGTTCCAGTGCCCGGCCGACGGCGAAGGCGGTCAGCGGCAGGCCTCGGGCGCTGAACAGTTCCAGAATGCGCCACACACCTGCGCGCGATCCGTATTCGTACATGCCCTCGACGCTCAAGTCCGATTCCCCCACACGCGGCGGGCGGCCCGGTAGCTCGTGCAGCCAGGCCTCCGATTGTGCATCGCCATTTTGGATGCATGACTCCGCGCCCTCTTCGATGTTGAGTACGAACTGGACCGCGACACGCGCCTCACCGGGCCATCGCGGGTGGGGTGGGCGGCCGCCATAACCGATGAGGTCGCGAGCGGACATCAGCCGAGCTCGAAGGTCGTGACGCCGAACACACGTTCGTGCGCGATCGCCGGGGGAGGGCCGAGGTACATGCGTGCGCAGCCGAACACCTCGACCATGCCTTGTTGGCGCACGAGCGCCATCGCGGCGGGGTTATTCTCCGGGGCATCGAGAAACAACGGGCCGTCCTCTGCAAATTCCGCCAGGCGCGCGTAGAGGGCAGTGGCTGCCAGGGCGTCATCGGCGAACAAGGGGCCGATTTTGTAGCCTTCCCGGCAGCGCCTTGCTACGCCATAACCACTTAGCCTGCCCTCGCGCCGGCAACCCACGGCGAGTGCGTCGGCTTGAGTTATCCACCCGCTCAGGAAGGTTGCGCGCGCGGCGGGGAAGCAGGTGCGGTCGTAAGCGACAACCTGATCGAACGGGAAGGCGGCCAACGGGACGATGTCCTGGTCGCCTACCGGCGAGATCACCGGGCGTTGGACGGTATCGGCACGAAAACGCATGTTGCGATGGGAGAAGACGAAACCACCCTTGGCGTAGTAGTCCTGCATCGCAAAGACGCCGTCCATGCCGATGCTTGCGCCTGGGCGCAGACGGGCGAGGAGTCGCTCGCGGCGCGCGTGCCAGAGGGTATTGCCCAGACCCTGGCCGCGATGTTCCGGCCGGACGATGAAAAAACCCATGAAACCGAAGTCGCCATTGTAGGAGGTGATGGCACCGCCGCCGATCAATTCGCCGCCCCGGGACGCCGCGATGAAGGCAGCAGGGTCCGTCGCCCAGAACAGCTCGGCGTCGTGAAAACCGGGATTCCAACCCTCACGGGCAGCCCAATCGACGAGCTCGTCCAGCTCGGGACGGGTCATGTTGCGTATGACCAGCTGATCCGACACCGCGCAGTTCTCCTCAGTCGTTGATCAAGCGTGGGCTCCATCCTCACTCTGAACCCTTTCGGTATAGCTTCAACCTGAGTATCGATCCAGTTCGTCACCTCATCTGCAGCACATGGGAAAGGGTGACGTCAGTGAGACACAGTTTCGTATTGACATATCGATAAATCTCGATATCCTCTGCTCATGGAATTACTCGAAATATTCAAAGCCCTCTCAAATCCTACACGCCTTGAAATCCTGAAAGGCTTGAAGGACCCCGTAAAGAACTTCCCTCCGCAGGATGAGGGTGACGTTCTCACGGTAGGGGTCTGCGTCAGCAGTATTCAGGAAGGTATCGGGCTGTCGCAGTCAACGGTGTCTGGTTATCTTGCAACTCTGCAACGAGTGGGCCTGGTCGAAGTCAGGCGCATTGGCCAGTGGACTTACTACAAGCGCAATGAAGCAACCATCAGTGCGCTTGCCGAAATCATAGGGAAAGATCTGTAGCTTTTTTTACCACATTATATCGAGATATCTCGATATCCCTTTTTGTCGATACGAGGATTTTCTATGAAAGCGATGGTGCTTAAATCATTTGGCGGCCCGCAATCGTTCGAACTCTGCGAGGTGCCCAAGCCAGTGCCGCGTGCGGGTCAAGTCCTGGTGCGGGTATACGCAACCTCCATCAACCCCTTGGATTATCAGGTTCGACGTGGCGATTATCCCGACTTGGTGCAACTGCCGGCCATTACCGGGCACGACGTGTCGGGCGTTGTCGAAGAAGTTGGGCCGGGTGTGACGACCTTCGCTCCGGGAGACGAAGTCTGGTACACCCCGCAAATATTTGACGGGCCAGGAAGTTATGCCGAGTACCACGTTGCGGCCGAAAGCATTATCGGGAAGAAGCCGCCTTCACTGAGCCATCTTGAGGCGGCAAGTCTGACCCTGGTTGGCGGGACGGTGTGGGAAGCACTGACCGTGCGCGCAGCGCTCAGAGTGGGGGAAAGCATTCTGATACACGGCGGCGCGGGAGGCGTAGGTCATGTAGCGATCCAGTTGGCAAAAGCCATTGGAGCGCGGGTCTTCACGACCGTGCGCGAAGCCAACTTTGAGTTCGCACGAAGCATGGGTGCCGATGTGGTCATCGACTATGAAAAGGAGGATTACGTCGACGCCATCAATCGGGAAACGGGTGGCCGCGGAGTCGATGTGGTGTTCGACACCATCGGCGGCAACACTTTGTCGCGCAGCCCCGACGTGCTCGCTCAACTGGGCCGCGTGGTCTCGATTGTGGACATTGCCCAGCCACAAAACCTCGTTCAGGCCTGGGGCAAGAACGCGAGTTATCACTTCGTTTTCACCCGACAAAACCGCGGCAAGCTGGATGAGTTGAGCGCATTGGTAGAGCGCGGTCAGTTGCGGCCACACGTTGGTGCCGTCTATGCGCTTGCCGACATTGCGCTCGCCCATGCCCGGTTGGAGAGTCCCAACAACGGCATTCGAGGAAAAATCGTGATTGCAGTCGAGCCATCGCTCATCTCGTAAGTTTGTACTTTGGAGGAACGCCATGATTTATGAAATCGCTCTGCTCCCCGTCCACAAAGAACGCATTGAAATGTTCAGACGTGCATTTGCCGAGGTCGCGCCTTTGCTCACCCGCGCAAAGGGTTACGGCGGCCACTTGCTCGCGCAAGGGATTGAAACCCCCCAGCTATTCAACCTGATAGTGCGCTGGGCTTCACTTGAGGATCACACGCCGGGCTTCGAAGAGAGTGAAGACCATCGGATGTTCATGATGGGCTTGGAGGAATATTTTTCGGAAGAACCGAGGGTCTACCATATTGAAGGGGCAGCTTTTTCAGCTGGCGAACAGGCTGATTCGAACAGCACCGCCAGCATGGGTAGTGCTGGAGCCTCAAAAGGTTTGTGGCTTTAAAGCGATTGGCCGTTGTCGGAGTTATGAAAAAAGCGGATGACCATCGCGGGCAAGTATTGCTCCTGCAAAGGCCCGTGTTGAACCTGTGGGAGCGAGCCTGCTCGCGAAGAATGTCT
>NZ_JBSVWS010000017.1:0-56653 GCF_054071155.1 Pseudomonas sp. SDO5532_S415
TACAGGGAAATGCAATCTCATGTAGGAGCTGCCGAAGGCTGCGATCTTTTGCTTTTAGGTATTCAGACGCGCGTGCTGATCCAGGATACGAGCAGTGCCAAGCCAAGGCAGGCGAAGCCGAAGCGGTAGAAAAACCGGTTCATGCGCAGGGTCGCCCAATCCAGCGTGGGTTCTTCGCTGGGACGTTTCTGGCGTTGAGCCTGCAGACTGGCCATCGCCCGTTGTTCGCGACGACGGGTGGCGTGCAGCAGCCAGCCGCCCGGAAAGGCAAAGAACAAGGCCAGCAGGTTGATCAATTTGGCGGGATGGGCGGAAAACAGCGTCATCAAATGCAGCGACATCACGAGCCTCAAGCAAATCAGGTGTGGCAGACGCCGAACGGACGACCGCGGCGCGGATTCTACCGAAAGCCTTCATACCTGCCCTCCCTTTCCGACAAAAAACGAAGCAATTGACCAAAGGCTGTCCGGCGTCACGGCTTCGTCATCTGAATAGGCCAGTCTGTGCCCCCTCGAAACCGACACGGACTGCGTCATGCTCCACGCCGAAAACCAGGATCGCCTTTACCTCATCAGTCACAGTGAAGAACAACAAACCCTCGTCGGCAGTCTCGCCTTCAACGTTCAAGACCGTCATTGGCTGGTGTATTGCGCACTGGGCGGCCATCAGCATGCGGATTTGCCGGAAGCGGATCTGCTGACGGGTGTGAGCGTGCTGGACTTTTACTCGCAGGCCGCCTGACCCATGCGCCCCTTTGTAGGAGCGAGCTTGCTCGCGATGGACTTGAGAACACCGCGTGGCATCAGATGCCCCGCGCAATCGTTAACGACCATCGCGAGCAAGCTCGCTCCTACAGTCGAGTGCCAGCAGATAAGAAAAAGCCCGGGACCATCGCTGGCACCGGGCTTTTTTTTATCTTGCGAAAGGTTACTCGCCGAGAATCTGACCTACGGTCGGATCCTTGAACAGGCGGGTCAATGCGTCGCTCAACACGTCGCTGACCAGCTTGGTGTTGGTTTCCTGGTTCGGTGCCATGCCGAAGCGCTGGTCCAGAGATGCGCCGTAACGACCGCTGTAACGACGGTTGGCATTCTGCACATCGGAGCGGAATGTCGCGCCGATGGTGGCTTCGGTCACATACATGCCCTCTTTAGGCGACTGATATTTCAGCTCGGCCAGGGTCACGGTCAGTTGTGGAGCGTTCATCGCATTGGCCGTCGGGGTGAAACCCAACAGGCGCACGGCGGCTTCGGCCTGGGCCTGCAGCTTCGGCAGAATCTGCGCGCCCTGTACGGTAATCGCGCTGGTTTCCGGGTACAGACCACCACGGGTGCCCAGGGTTGGCGACGGACGACCGTCCACCACACGCACCACAACCGGCTGACCGCGTCCTACCGGTGCCAGTTGCGCCGTCAGCTTGGGTTCCGGGTTCAGTTGTTGCGGGCTGTGGGCGCAGCCGACCAGCGTCAAGCTGGTCACAGTGATCAAACCGAACAACAGGCGTTGCAACATGCTCTTCTCTCCAGAATCAGGCACAAACAGGCCGGCAGTATAGCGGTGCGCCACTGCGGCGAACTAGCGTCTCGCAACGATGACTGAAATATCTGACAAATCCTGTAGATCGGGGTTCGATGTCACAGATCGTTCACCCTCCTTTCACCTGCACGTCACGACTTGCTGACAACGTAAGCGGCAATTACCCACAAGGTCATTCGCCATGCGCCATCTCATCTCATTGTTCGCGCCACGCCCGCTGCATCGTTGCTTCGCCCTGCTCGACCGCAACGGCCATTGCCAGGCCTTCAAGCAATGCAGCCTCCAGCCCATGGGCGATGGCTGGGTCGAAATCGAGGAAATTCGCCTGAACTGGCTGCACCAGCCCCTGCCCGCCAGCGCCCGCGTCGCCCAACATCAACCCCACTCACGGGCGCAGCAAGTGTTGACCACCTGACCAGACGCCTAATAAAAGTCATTAAACACGACCAATTCCCCACGTTTCTTCGCTACAATCTCCCCCCGATTATAAGGACGTCTCCTGATCGGGCCTCGCAGCATCGTCAATGCCCTGGTATTGACACCCCGCACCGCCCACAGAGAGCCGCCCACACAGATCGAGTGAAGCTGGCGCGCTTGCTGTTTCTCAAGCAAAACCTCCACTTTTCGCGAATCTGCAGAGCTGTCATTACGCTCGGTCACTGAGCTGTTTGCCCGATTTGCCGCCTTGTATCTCCTGGCGGCAGACCATCCGGGCACGGTGCCAGGCTGTGACAGCCCTTTTTGAGGTTCACGTCTTCAAAAGAGCGTGAAAAAAACGGGTTTTCACAACTTCACAAGAGTGTGGCGAGCAAATGAATAGTTTTGCGTCTGAACATGCACCATTAGCGTCTACAACAGCCCGACGACACAGGACCGAGTACACCTCGAATACCGGAGCCTGAAGCCTGTCCGCTACGGATTTGGTTGCACAAACGGATGTATCGACCATAAGTCGAATTGCCAGCTGCTCGTTGAAATGAGTTCATGGGACTCTGATTAGACCCGGCAGGCAGCGTCCGTCGAAGTTGCGAAAAATTGCGAAGATTCGGACATGGCGATCCTGCCATGAGTTCGAGGGGCATCACTGACTCGCCCCGGAACGCCTGGCAGCCATGCCGTCAATTTGGTGCTGCAGATTTTGGAGACGCGTTAAATGGCGCATAACGAAGCAGTCGACGTAGTACTGGTTGGGGCCGGCATCATGAGTGCCACCCTCGCGGTACTGCTCAAAGAGCTCGACCCTGCGATCAAGCTGGAAGTCGTCGAGCTGATGGATTCCGGTGCCGCCGAGAGTTCCAACCCATGGAACAACGCCGGTACCGGTCACGCCGGCCTGTGCGAGCTGAACTACACGCCGCAGGCTGCCGATGGCACCGTCGACATCAAGAAAGCCGTGCACATCAACACCCAGTTCGAGGTGTCGAAGCAGTTCTGGTCGTACCTGACCAAAAAAGGCACCTTCGGTTCGTGCAAGTCCTTCATCAGCCCGGTGCCGCACCTGAGCTTCGTCCAAGGCGACAGCGGCGTGTCCTTCCTCAAGGAACGCTTCAAGGTGCTAAGCAAGCACCACGCCTTCGCGGACATGGAATACACCGAAGACAAGGCAAAGATGGCCGAGTGGATGCCATTGATGATGCCGGGGCGTGACGCTGGCGAAACCCTCGCCGCCACCCGCGTGATCAATGGCACCGACGTCAACTTCGGCGCCCTGACCAACCAGTTGCTCAAGCACCTGACCAGCGCTCCCGATGCCCAGGTCAAGTACTGCAAGCGCGTCACCGGCCTGAAGCGCAACAAGGGCGGCTGGACCGTCAGCATCAAGGACGTGAACAGCGGCAACACCCGTGACGTCGACGCCAAGTTCGTCTTCCTCGGCGCTGGCGGCGCGGCATTGCCGCTGCTGCAGGCTTCGGGCATCGAAGAGAGCAAAGGCTTCGGCGGTTTCCCGATCAGCGGCCAATGGCTGCGTTGCGACAACCCGGAAGTGGTCAAGCACCACCAGGCCAAGGTGTACAGCCAGGCTGCAGTGGGTTCGCCACCGATGTCCGTGCCGCACCTGGACACCCGCGTCGTCGACGGCAAGAAATCCCTGCTGTTCGGACCTTACGCCGGTTTCACCACCAAGTTCCTCAAGCACGGCTCCTTCATGGACCTGCCGATGTCGGTTCGCGCCGGCAACATCGGCCCGATGCTGGCCGTGGCGAAAAACAACATGGACCTGACCAAATACCTGGTCAGCGAAGTGATGCAATCGATGGAACAGCGCCTGGAATCCCTGCGTCGTTTCTACCCGGAAGCGAAAGCCGAAGACTGGCGCCTGGAAGTGGCCGGCCAGCGGGTGCAGATCATCAAGAAAGACCCGAAAAAAGGCGGCGTCCTGCAGTTCGGTACCGAACTGGTCGCGGCCAAGGACGGCTCACTGGCTGCCCTGCTCGGTGCTTCGCCAGGTGCCTCGGTGACCGTTTCGATCATGCTGGAACTGATCGAAAAATGCTTCCCGGGCAAAGCCAAAGGCGAATGGGCTGCCAAACTGGCGGAAATCTTCCCCGCCCGCGAGAAAGTCCTGGAAACCGACGCTGCGCTGTATCGCAAGATCAACACGCAGAACAACGTCGCCCTGGAACTGGTTGAAGCCAGCAGCGAAACCGAAAGCTACGCTTGATCCAGCCCCAATAAAAACGCCCCGCTCTCAATGAGAGCGGGGCGTTTTTATTGGCCGGAGATTAGCATTGCTTGAACACCGACCTCTGTGGCGAGGGAGCTTGCTCCCGTTGGACTGCGAAGCGGTCCCAAAAATCTTGTGAGCGCTGCGCACTCAAGCGGGAGCAAGCTCCCTCGCCACAGGTATGGTTATGCTCTCAAGAATGGATCAGCCGCGAGCCTTTTCGATCAGCTCGATGTAATCCGGTGCATTGCGCTGATCCTTGATCAGGGCAACGAAGTCATTGCCGTGCTCATCCTTGCCGTCCAGATCGTAGCCCGCCTCGACGAAGAACGTCAGGAAACGCTCGAAATCATCGATACGCAGACCACGGTAGGCCTTGATCAGTTTGTGCAACGAAGGCGAAGTGGCGTCGACCGGTTCGAAATCGAGGAACAACTTGATCTGCTCATCACCGATCTCGTCACCAATCACTTGTTTCTTATCTTTACGCATTGCCGACTCCAGCTCGCAGACATTTCACGGGCGGGCAGTTTACCCCTGCGCAGGCCCGGCACTCAACGCGGACGAATGCTGCCGGTGTGCAGATCGGCCCAGACATGGCCGTTGGCGTAACTGAGGAACTGGCAATACACCGTGTCATTGCGCAACAAGTCGATGACCACCCGGTACTGCGCCAATGGGTAAAAAAGCGTCAGGGTTTTGCTCTGCTCGTCGTAGAC
Organism: Pseudomonas sp. SDO5532_S415; assembly: GCF_054071155.1. Classification (NCBI taxonomy): domain Bacteria; kingdom Pseudomonadati; phylum Pseudomonadota; class Gammaproteobacteria; order Pseudomonadales; family Pseudomonadaceae; genus Pseudomonas; species Pseudomonas sp. SDO5532_S415. The sequence goes on from NZ_JBSVWS010000017.1 coordinate 4,921, forward strand.
CGGCTTTTTCAGGCTTTTGCTTTCGCCATCGAAGTTGACCAGCACCTGAGTGATGGTTGCGCCCTTGTTCAAGGATTTACCCTTGAGGCGGATCAACAGCGGCGAAGTGACCGGGATCGGCTGCTGATTGGATTGACGCTGACTGCCGACCACCACCGAATACTCGGTGACCTGCAACAGTTGTTGCTGCTCGGGTTGCGCGTCACGCAGGGTCAAGTCATCCGGCGGCAGGAACTGGGCGTGCATCGGCGCCGGAGCGGCGGCCAGGGGCAGGCTGAGGGTCAGCAACAGGGCGGCGCAGCAGCGGATCAACAGGCTCATGACAGGCTCCGGAAACGGGGCCGAGCACTCTAGCATGGCTATCCGAAAGCACATGAAACCATTGTGGGAGCGAGCCTGCTCGCGAATGCGGTGTGCCAGCCCCATTAATCTGACTGACACGACGCCTTCGCGAGCAGGCTCGCTCCACAGGGACTTGCGGCGGGGGGTTACATGCCTTTAACGGCAAAAATCCCGTTGGCGTTGCGCCAGTAGCCTTTGTAATCCATGCCGTAACCGAAGATGTAACGGTCGATGCACGGCAGACCGACGAAATCGGCCTTCAGGTCAGGACGAGCCTTGCGGTCGTGATCTTTATCGATCAGCACGGCGGTATGCACTTTGCGCGCGCCGGCGTGTTTGCAGAAGTCGATGATCGCGCCCAGGGTGTGACCTTCGTCGAGGATGTCGTCGATGATCAGCACGTCACGGTCAATGAACGACACTTCCGGCTTGGCTTTCCAGAACAGCTCGCCGCCGCTGGTTTCGTTGCGATAGCGGGTGGCGTGCAGGTAGGACGCTTCCAGCGGGAAGTGCAGATGGGTCAGCAGTTTGCCGGAGAAAATCAGCCCGCCGTTCATCACACAGAACACCACCGGGTTGCTGTCCGCCAGTTGATCGTTGATTTGTGCACCGACGCGGGCGATGGCTGCCTCGACTTCAGCTTCGGTGTACAGGCAGTCAGCCTCTCGCATGATTTGACGGATATGCTCGAGATCAGCGGACATGGCGCTCTCCAGGGATGGCGGTTTCGGAAAAGCCGGCAAAGGTACGCATCAAGCGAGGCCAGATCAAGCGATTGTGGACTAACGTACTCTATGTCTATAGGACATCACCCTCGGATAGATTAATCTAGGCCGGTTTTTTTGCCCGCCGCCGGAGCCTTTCCCCATGCCCATCCTCGAGATCCGCCATCCGCTGATCCGTCACAAACTTGGCCTAATGCGCCGCGCAGACATCAGCACCAAGAATTTCCGTGAGCTCGCTCAGGAAGTCGGCGCCCTGCTGACCTATGAAGCCACCAAAGACCTGCCACTGGAAACCTACGATATCGAGGGTTGGTGCGGCACGGTGTCGGTCGAGAAAATCGCCGGCAAGAAGATTACCGTGGTGCCGATCCTGCGCGCCGGTATCGGCATGCTCGAAGGCGTGCTCAGCCTGATCCCGGGCGCCAAAGTCAGCGCTGTGGGCGTGGCCCGCAACGAGGAAACCCTCGAAGCCCACACCTATCTTGAGAAACTGGTACCGGAAATCGACGAGCGCCTGGCAATGATCATCGACCCGATGCTCGCCACCGGCGGTTCGATGGTCGCCACCATCGACCTGTTGAAGAAAGCCGGCTGCAAGGACATCCGCGCCATGGTGCTGGTCGCCGCGCCGGAAGGTATTGCCGTGGTCGAGAAGGCCCACCCGGACGTAATCATCTACACCGCTTCCATCGACCAGAAGCTCAACGAACACGGTTACATCATCCCGGGCCTGGGCGATGCTGGCGACAAGATCTTCGGCACCAAGCAGAAGGACGCGTGAGCATGCAGCAAGAGTTCAACGATCCGCTCTGGCGCACGGTGTTGTCTGGCGCCCAGATGCTGTTCGTGGCCTTCGGCGCCCTGGTATTGATGCCGCTGATCACGGGGCTCGACCCGAATGTGGCATTATTCACCGCGGGCCTGGGGACAATCCTGTTCCAGGTCGTCACCGGGCGTCAGGTGCCGGTGTTCCTGGCGTCGAGCTTCGCGTTCATCACCCCGATCATTCTCGCCAAGGGCCAGTTCGGCCTAGCCGCGACCATGGGCGGCGTGATGGCGGCCGGTTTCGTCTACACCTTCCTCGGCCTTGCCGTGAAGATCAAAGGCACCGGCTTCATCGACCGCCTGCTGCCACCGGTGGTGATCGGTCCGGTGATCATCTCCATTGGCCTGGCGATGGCGCCGATTGCCGCCAACATGGCGATGGGCAAGGCGGGTGACGGTTCCGAGCTGATTCATTACCAGACGGCGATGCTGATCTCGATGCCGGCCTTGCTGACCACCCTGATCGTCGCAGTGTTCGGCAAAGGCATTTTCCGCCTGGTGCCGATCATCTCCGGCGTGCTGGTGGGTTTTGGCATGTCGTTCTACTTCGGCGTGGTCGACACCGCCAAGATTGCCGCTGCACCGTGGTTCGCCCTGCCGAACTTCACAGCACCGGAATTCAACTGGCAAGCGATCCTGTTCATCGTTCCGGTAGCCCTGGCTCCGGCCATCGAGCATATCGGCGGCGTGATTGCCGTGGGTAGCGTGACCGGACGCGATTACCTGAAAAAACCGGGTCTGCACCGCACCTTGCTGGGCGACGGCATTGCCACCACCGCAGCCGGCCTGTTCGGCGGTCCGCCCAACACCACCTATGCCGAAGTTACCGGCGCGGTGATGCTGACCAAGAACTACAACCCGAAAATCATGACTTGGGCGGCGATTTTCGCCATCTGCCTGGCGTTCATCGGCAAATTCGGTGCGCTGCTGCAAAGCATTCCGGTGCCGGTGATGGGCGGGATTCTCTGCCTGTTGTTCGGTTCGATCGCAGCGGTAGGCATGAATACGCTGATTCGCCACAAGATCGATCTGGGCGAGGCACGCAATCTGGTGATCGTGTCGGTGACCCTGGTGTTCGGGATTGGCGGCGTACTGGTCGGCACCGGCACCGGTCCCGACGATTTCGGCCTCAAAGGCATCGCGCTGTGCGCGGTGGTGGCGATTGCGCTGAACCTGATCCTGCCGGGCAATGACAGCTGGAAACACAAGAAGGCGGATGAGCCGCTGTTATAAACAAGCGACTCAATTCCCTGTGGCGAGGGAGCTTGCTCCCGCTTGAGTGCGCAGCACTCACAAAATCTGCATCGACCGTGAGGATTTTGGGGCTGTTTCGCAACCCAACGGGAGCAAGCTCCCTCGCCACAATTTGTGTTTCTACAATGCCAACGGCGCTCGCTCACACAGCGTATTCAAGGCCTTCGCCCACTGCGGATCATCGTTGAGGCACGGCACCAGCACCAACTCCTCCCCTCCCGCTTCGCGGAACTGCTCCAGCCCGCGATCACCGATCTCTTCCAGCGTCTCGATGCAATCGGCAACGAATGCCGGGCACATCACCAGCACCTTCTTCACGCCACTTTTGGCCAATTCATCGAGGCGTGCTTCGGTGTAGGGTTCGATCCACTTGGCGCGGCCCAGACGCGACTGGAACGACACCGACCACTTGCCGTCCGGCAAGCCCATGCGCTTGGCAAACTCCTTGGCGGTGCGCAGGCACTGGCCGCGATAACAGGTGGCGACCACCTCCGGCGGCGCACCGGCGCAGCAATCACCGCCGCCTTCGAAGCTGTGGCCCGGGTTGAGTTTTTTCAGGTGTCGCTCCGGCAGACCGTGGAAGCTCAGCAACAAATGATCGTAGTCCTGTTGCAGATGCGGTTTGGCCGTGGCCACCAGCGCATCGAGATATTCCGGTTGATCGTAGAACGGCTGGAGCACCGACAGCTGCACATCGAGTTTCTTTTCGCGCACTACCCGCTTGGCCTCCTCGATCACCGTCGTGGTGGTGCTGTCGGCGAATTGTGGATAAAGCGGCGCCAGGGTGATCTTTTTGTGGCCCTGGGCTGACAGGCGCTGCAGCGTCGATTCAATGGACGGTTCGCCGTAACGCATCGCCAGTTCCACCGGACCGTGATGCCATTGGGCAGTCATGGCCTGTTGCAGACGGCGACTGAGCACCACCAGTGGCGAGCCCTCCTCCCACCAGATCGAGGCGTAGGCATGGGCCGACTGCTCGGGACGCTTGATCAGAATCAACGACACCAACAGACGTCGTACCGGCCATGGCAGGTCAATCACGTACGGGTCCATCAGAAACTGATTGAGGTAGCTGCGCACATCCGCCACCGAGGTGGAGGCAGGTGAGCCCAGGTTGACCAGAAGCAACGCGTGATCGGTCATGCAACGTCCTATTTCAGAGGCGGCTGGACAGATCGTCCAGGGCCGCGCGCAAATCAGTGAACTGGAAAGTGAAACCCGCTTTGAGCAAGCGCGCCGGCGTGGCCCGCTGGCCACCCAGCAACAATAACGACAATTCGCCCAGCCCGACCTTCAACACAAGGGCCGGCATCGGCATGAACGAGGGGCGGTGCAACACGCTGCCCAGGGTTTTGGCGAACTCGCGATTGCGCACCGGCTTCGGTGCGCAGGCATTATATGGACCGCTGGCTTCATTGCGATGCAGAAGAAAATCAATCAGGGCGATTTGATCGTTGATATGGATCCACGGCATCCATTGCCGACCATTGCCGATCGGCCCGCCCAACCCCAGTTTGAACGGCAGTAACAGCCGCGACAAAAAGCCGCCGTCGGCGGACAACACCAACCCGGTGCGGATGAGCACCACGCGGATACCCAAGGCTTCGGCGCGCTGGGCTGTCTCCTCCCAAGCGATGCACAGCTGGCTGGCAAAATCGTCGATAACCGGTGGCGAGTCCTCGGTCAACTCACGCTCACCGCCGTCGCCGTACCAGCCGACAGCGGAACCGGAAATCAATACCTGCGGTTTCTGCTCACGAGTTTCGAGCCAGGCCAGCAATTTTTCCGTCAGGGTGATGCGGCTGCTCCAGAGCAGCGCCTTGCGTTTGGTCGTCCAGGGGCGGTCGGCGATCGGCGCACCGGCGAGATTGATAATGGCGTCGACAGGCTCCTGCCCCACGTCCTCGAGTCGAGCGACACCACGCACTTGAGCACCACAGACTTTAGCTACCTTTGCAGGCGTCCGGCTCCAGACCGTCAGACGATGGCCTTGGCTCAACCAGTGACGGCAGAGCTGACGTCCTATCAAACCAGTACCGCCGGTCAGCAATATGTGCATGACTTCTTCCTCGCGTGGCGTTTTACCCTGATCACTAGTCTATTTTTATAAGCAAGGGATCTTTGATATCGGGCAGACTCTGTGTTTAACAATAGGCCAAGCTGTCGGAACGAGAACGCTAAAAGTTATACCGAAAAACATCATTGTACAGGTTTAAACCCCGGCGTAGTCTGTACAGAAAGGTAAACGAGGCCCTTATGACTGTACCTATCGCAATCATCGGCACCGGCATTGCCGGACTCTCAGCCGCACAAGCCCTGACAGACGCAGGGCATGTCGTGCAACTTTTCGATAAAAGCCGCGGCAGTGGCGGACGCATGTCGAGCAAGCGCAGCGATGCGGGTGCTCTGGATATGGGCGCGCAATATTTCACTGCCCGGGATCGCCGCTTCGTCACCGAAGTCCAGCGCTGGCAAGCCAACGGCTGGGTCGCTGAGTGGACACCGCAGCTGTACACCTACCATGGCGGCCAACTGAACCTGTCGCCGGACGAACAGACGCGCTGGGTGGGTACCCCACACATGAGCGCCATCACCCGCGCCTTGATCGGCGATCTTGAAGTGCATTTCGCCTGCCGGATCACCGAGGTCTATCGTGGTGAAGAACACTGGCATCTGCAGGATGCCGAAGGCTTTACCCACGGCCCGTTCAGCCACGTGGTGATCGCCACGCCGGCGCCGCAGGCAACGGCGTTGCTGGCTTCCGCGCCGAAGCTGGCCGGCGCTGCCGCGGGGGTAAAAATGGACCCTACCTGGGCCGTCGCACTGGCGTTCGAAACTCCGCTGGATACGCCCATGGAAGGCTGCTTCGTGCAAGACAGCCCACTGGACTGGCTGGCGCGCAACCGCAGCAAACCGGGGCGCGACAACACCCTCGACACCTGGGTGCTGCATGCCACCAGCGCCTGGAGCCGCCAGCACATCGATCTGCCAAAAGAAGCGGTGATCGAGCAGTTGCACGGTGCGTTTGCCGAATTGCTGCACGACGCCATGCCGGCGCCATCCTTCAGCCTTGCCCACCGCTGGCTCTACGCCCGCCCGGCCAGCAGCCATGAATGGGGCACCCTGGCCGATGCCGACCTGGGCCTGTACGCCTGTGGCGACTGGTGCCTGTCAGGACGTGTCGAAGGGGCTTGGCTCAGTGGCCAGGAAGCCGCTCGCCGTCTGCACGCGCATCTGCAGTGAATCCCGCGTCATTTGCTGCTGTCGACATGGACAGCAGCCCGCCCCTTAAACAACGAATACAGTGATGCCGGGCGATTGCGTTCACTACGCCCCGAAAAACCTATACAAAAAAATTGACTTGTACACCTTTGAATCTAAGATGAACTCATGCCGTACAGATTTTGTTTCTGTACAGGCTCTGATTCCGAGGTGCTTCAATGCTCGTTCCCGCCGCGAAACCGAAAATCGCCATCAGCGCCTGCCTGATGGGCGCCGAGGTGCGCTACAACGGCGGGCACAAGGCATCGCGACTGTGCAGCCGCATCCTCACCGATTACTTTGATTTCGTGCCGGTCTGCCCGGAAGTCGCCATTGGCCTGGGCATTCCTCGCGAGCCGATCCGGTTGGTGGGTGATCCGAATCAGCCCGAAGCCGTCGGCACGGTCGATCGCCAACTGAACGTTACCCGACTACTGGCCGAGTACGGTCAACAGATGGCGGCGGAACTGGGCGATATCTGCGGCTATATCTTCATGCAGAGGTCCCCCTCCTGTGGCATGGAACGGGTCAAGGTCTATCATGCCAACGGCGCACCGCAGGATAGCGGCGGCCAGGGTATCTATGCGCGGGCGTTCTGCGCCTTGCATCCTGACCTGCCGGTGGAAGAAGACGGTCGGCTCAACGATCCGGTACTGCGAGAAAACTTCCTTACCCGCGTATTCGCCTACAGCGCCTGGCAGCACCTGCTGAAAGAAGGCCTGAGCCGTCGCGGCCTGACGGACTTTCATTCGCGCTACAAATATTTGCTGATGGCCCACAACCCGGTGCAATACAAAATCCTGGGCAATCTGTTGGGCAATATGGGACACACCGATCCGCGAGAGCTTGGCCCACGCTACTTCAGTGAGCTGATGGCCGCGCTGAAAAAATGCGCCACGCGCCGCACCCACACCAATGTCTTGCAGCATCTGAGCGGCTATCTCAAACAGGCGATCAGCGCCGAGGACAAGCAGGAAGTGCAGCACGTCATCGGCCAGTATCGCCACGGCATCGTGCCTTTGGTGGTGCCATTGACGCTGCTCAAGCATCACTTTCGTCAACACCCCGATCCTTACATTGCGCAACAGGTTTACCTGCAACCGCACCCGGAAAACCTCAGTTTGCGAAACACCATCTGATGAAAGCCCCCCTCGACAGCAGCGCCAGCGAAGACCACGGCATGGACTTCAAGAAAGCCCTCGACGAAGGCTGGCTGCCGATTCGTGAAGTGGCCCGGCAGACCGGGGTCAACGCCATCACCTTACGTGCCTGGGAGCGGCGGTATGGCCTGATCGTGCCGCAACGCACGCCCAAAGGGCATCGACTGTTCTCCACCGAGCATGTGCAGCGCATCCTGATGATCCTCACCTGGCTCAACCGCGGTGTCGCTGTCAGCCAGGTCAAGCAATTGCTCGAAACCCCACAAGCCTTCAGCGAACCCGTGGAAAACGATTGGCACCTGCTGCGCCAGACCTTGCTGAACGCGGTTACGCAATTGAAAGAACGTACGCTGGACGACACCGTCAATCAGGCCATGGCGTTGTACCCGCCGCGCACCTTGTGCGAGCAACTGCTGATGCCTTTACTGGCGGAACTGGAGCAGCGCTGGCAGGGCCAGTTCGGCGCCCAGATGGAGCGCGTGTTTTTTTATTCCTGGTTACGCAGCAAATTCGGCGCGCGCATCTACCATAACAACCGTCAGCTAAACGCCGCCCCACTGCTGCTGATCAATCACTCGGATTTGCCACTGGAACCTCATCTGTGGCTCACCGCATGGTTGATCAGTAGCACCGATTGCCCGGTGGAGGTGTTCGACTGGCCGCTGCCTGTCGGCGAACTTTCGCTGGCGGTCGACCGTCTGCAAGCCCGAGGCGTACTGCTGTATTCCAGCAAAGCCATAAACCTTTCGCAGCTGACGAAACTTTTGAATGGCGTCAGTTGCCCAAAAATGATCGCCGGACCAACGGTGTGCATTCACCATACCGAGTTGTCCGTCAGAACTTTCGTAATCGCTGATCTGTACCTGGCCGAAGATCCGTTGTTGGCACACCAGGCACTCGTTCAGCGTGGGCTGATTTAATGGACACCTCCATGCAATTGATCTGGCTGCGCAGCGATTTGCGCATACACGACAACACCGCCCTCGCCACCGCTGCGGCGGTGGGGCCGAGTGTGGCGGTATATCTGCTGAGTCCGGAACAATGGCTGGCACACGACGATGCACCGTGCAAAGTGGACTTCTGGCTGCGCAACCTGGGTGAAATGAAACAGGCACTGGGCGAACTGAACATCCCCCTGCTGATCCGCAACGCTCCGCGCTGGAATGACGCGCCGCAGGTGTTGCTGGATATTTGCCAACGGCTGAACATCGGTGCCGTGCACCTCAATGAGGAATACGGCATTCATGAAACCCGCCGGGATGCGGCGGTAGCCGAGACGCTGAAATCCCAAGGCATCGATGTTCACAGCTATCTCGATCAGTTGCTGTTCAAGCCTGGCAGCGTATTGACCAAAACCGGGACCTACTTCCAGGTCTTCAGTCAGTTCCGCAAGGTCTGCTACGAACGCCTGCACCGGTCGCTGCCCCGCCTGGTCAGCGCTCCCATGGCGCAAACGCCGCTGAACATTGCCAGCGATGAGATTCCAACCCGCATCCCAGGGTTCACCCCACCCACCGAGCGCTTGCGTGCATTGTGGCCAGCCGGCGAAGCCGAGGCCCGACGCCGCCTCGACAGCTTCACCGATGCCCAGATCGACTACTACCAAAGCGAACGGGACTTCCCGGCGAAACCCGGTACCAGCCAACTGTCAGCCTATCTCGCCGCCGGGGTGATATCCCCGCGTCGATGCCTGCACGCTGCGCTGCAAAGCAATCAAGGCGAATTCGAAAGCGGCAAGGTCGGTGCCGTGACCTGGATCAATGAACTGCTGTGGCGCGAGTTCTATAAACACATATTGGTGGGTTACCCGAGGGTTTCGCGCCACCGTGCTTTCCGTCCGGAAACCGAGGCCCTGGCCTGGCGCGATGCACCGGAAGAACTCGTGGCCTGGCAACAGGCCCGCACAGGCTTGCCGATCATCGACGCGGCCATGCGACAGCTGTTGGAGACCGGCTGGATGCACAACCGCCTGCGCATGGTGGTAGCGATGTTCCTGACCAAAAACCTGTTGATCGATTGGCGCGAAGGCGAACGCTTTTTCATGCGTCACCTGATCGATGGTGATCTGGCTGCGAATAATGGCGGCTGGCAATGGAGCTCGTCGACCGGCACCGACTCGGCGCCCTACTTCCGGATTTTCAATCCGTTGAGCCAGTCGGAAAAATTCGACGCCGAAGGTGTATTCATCAAGCACTGGTTGCCGGAATTGGCAGGCTTGAACAAAAAGGAAGTGCACAACCCGGCGAGCCTCGTCGGACTGTTCGGGGTCGCGGATTATCCACCCCCGATTGTCGACTTGCACGCGTCCCGCACACGGGCCCTCGCTGCGTTCAAAAATCTGCCACAACGACAAGGCACAGGAGGCTACCATGAGTAGTTGGCTGGGCCGGACGATTTTCTGGCCAAAAAGGAGATGGGGATGAGTCTTACGCCGCCACGACGATATTGGCTGACCGGCGCCAGCAGCGGCATTGGCGCGGCGTTGGCCGAAGAAATACTGAAATCCGGTGCTCACCTGGCAGTCAGCTCACGTTCGGTAGCGCCGTTGAAAGTCTTGTCCCAGCGATATCCGGGCCAGGTACTGGTGCTGGCCGGCGACCTGACCAACAGTCAGACCGTGCGTGAAATCGGCGAGCAGATCGCTGAACAGTGGGGCTCGCTGGACACGGTGATCCTCAATGCTGGCACCTGTGAATATGTGGATGCCAAGCAGTTCGATGCCTCGATCGTCGAGCACGTGGTGCGGACCAATCTGCTCGCCAGCAGCTATTGCATCGAAGCTGCCTCGCCGTTATTGCGGGCCGGCATCGCCCCGCACTTGGTCGGCATGGCCAGTTCGGTAACCTATCTGCCGCTGCCCAGGGCTGAATCCTACGGCGCTTCGAAGGCGGGGATGCGAACGCTGTTTGAGTCCCAGCGCATTGCGCTGGCACCTGAGGGCATCGAAGTTACCGTGATCGGCCCCGGGTTTGTGGATACTCCGCTGAAAGTCAGACACGATCTCCCCATGCCATTGAGTTGGCCGGCGGATAAGGCCGCAAAGCACATTTTCGCCAAACTCAAGGATCGCCCGCTGGAAATCGCCTTCCCGGGATTGTTCATGGCAGCCCTCTGGCCGCTCTCGCCGATGCCCGAGCAGGTGAAGTTGGCCATCGGCAAGCGCATGGTGCGCAGCAGTCCGCCGATCAAGGACTAGACGCGCAGGTTGCCATTCCAGGCCGCACGACAAACCCTGTCGTCTGCGGCCGAGCGTCCGTCCGAGCTTTCACACAGTACCGGCCGACTGCCTTACACTGCGCGCCATGAATACCATTCCCCACCTTCAAATTGCCGAGCCGGCCGTGACGTGTTCGAGTTGTGCAGCTTGCTGCTGCCAGCTTGAAGTCATGTTGATCACCGACACAGGCGTGCCCGAGCGTTATATCGATACCGATGACTGGGGCGGGGAAGTCATGTTGCGCCTGGATGATGGCTGGTGCGCCGCGCTCGATCGCGACACGATGATGTGCACCATCTACGAAAAACGCCCGCTGATTTGCCGGGAATTCGAGATGGGCGCACCGGAATGCATTGATGAGCGACAGGGTATTTCGACGGCTTACCGCTAATTTCAAACTTCACCGAAGCCACATGTGGGAGCGAGCCTGCTCGCGAAAGCGGAGTGTCAGTCAACTCACATGTTGAATGTTAAACCGTTTTCGCGAGCAGGCTCGCTCCCACATTTGACTGTTTCACTGGCTACAACGGCATCGTGTAATGCAACGCGTAGCTTTCTATACCATTGTTCGGGCTGCTGATACCGGCATTGGAGTAATGCGTCGCACGAATGCCGACTTCATGACCACCGGTAAAACGCAGCCCCACTCCGAAGCGGTCTTCGAACTGAAAGGAACTGCCGAGATTGTTGTTTTCGATTTCAGTGTCGGAGAAAAACGCCACACCAACCCCCAGTTCGACGTATGGCTTGACGTTCTGGCCGGCAAACTCATAGACAAACACGGGAGAGAACGACAGGCTGTTGTTGCCGGAGGTTTTGTCACCTTCCCAGTAGGTGTAGGCACCGCTCCAGTAACCGGTCAGTCGACCCACGTCGCTCTGCCACCAGCTCTTGTCCCAATCGAATTGCATGCCCAGACGATAAGTCATGGTCGATTCGCCGGTCTGGCCAATCCCGAACTCCACGCCTGCCGCTTGTGCGGTAAAACTGTGCCCCATCAGTGCGGCCGCAATCGCGGCCAAGCAGAATAGTCGCTTCATAGAAACTTCCTTTTCCGAACGATTTCGTTTGGTTTTTTTGTTGCTCGACGCACACAGCTATAGAAGTCGGCGATTTATCAGAAGTTCACCCCAATGTTTACGACGCCCCAAAGCTTTCTTACTCCTCAAAGCTTCGCACAACGCCAGCGTTATTCCACAAGATCGGCAATATATTTGTGAAATGCTGCGGATCGGCACTGGTCCAGAACTGCGCAGTCCGTGCTGGACCATCGGCGAGCAACTCGCGTTCGCCCAACAAGCGTTGAAGTTGCCGTGCAACAGCGGCGCCAGTATCGATCAGGCTGATGTCGTCAGGAATCATCGGCTTGAGCAGTGGCTTGAGAAAGGGGTAATGGGTACAACCCAGGATGATGGTGTCCGCGCCCGCGCCAAGCAGCGGTCCAACATAACTTTCAAGCAGCTGGCGAAGGGCTGGACTGTGCAGATCGCCCTTCTCGATCAGCTCCACCAACCCGGGACAAGGTTGGGTGATCACCCGCACATCGGTGGCGAAACGGTCGAGCAACGCTGCAAATTTGGCGCTCTGCAGCGTGCCGGTCGTGGCCAGCACCCCGACCACTCCACTGCGGGTAGCGGCCGCTGCCGGTTTGACCGCGGGCTCCATGCCGACGATGGGCCATTCGGGGTAATCGCGGCGCAGGTCTGCAACGCCGGCGACGGTAGCGGTATTACAGGCCAGCACCAGGGCCTTGGCGCCCTGCTGCTGGAAAAAGCCGGCCATGACGCTGCAACGCTGTTGGATAAACTCAGGGGTTTTCTCGCCGTAGGGAATGTTCCCGCAATCGGCGACGTACAAAAGAGACTCATTGGGCAGTAGCCGCTGGATCTCGGCCAGCACCGAAAGCCCACCGACACCCGAGTCGAACACGCCAATCGGCGCGTCACGCATGCTTCGGCCCACAGACGCTGCAGCCCGGATCACGTTTGACCCGCAACTCACGGAAACGCGAGCCCAACGCATCGATCAACAACAGGCGTCCTACCAGCGGTTCGCCGAAGCCCGCCAGCAACTTCAGCGCTTCGAGCGCCTGCAAGCTACCGACCAGTCCCACCAACGGACCGACCACCCCGGCTTCACTGCAGGTCAATTCGGCCTCGCTGCCGTGCCCGTATAAACAGTGGTAGCACGGACTTTCCGGCCGACGTGGGTCGAACACCGACAATTGCCCTTCGAGACGAATCGCCGCGCCACTGACCAGCGGTTTGCCCGCCAACACGCACGCGGCATTGACCGCTTCGCGGGTGGAAAAATTGTCGGAACAGTCAAGGACCAGATCCACCCCGGCCACGGCAGCAGCCAAAGAGTCTTCATCCAGTGCCGTACGATGGGCGACCAGTTGAATCTCAGGATTGATGGCCGCCAGGCGCTTGATCGCCGAGTCGACTTTGCTCATGCCGACGCTGTCGGTGTCGTGGATGATCTGGCGTTGCAGATTGGTCAGATCGACCGTGTCAAAATCCGCCAGATGCAACTCACCGACGCCCGCAGCCGCGAGGTACAGCGCCACTGGCGCACCGAGACCGCCCAGACCGACGATCAGCACACGGCTGTCTTTGAGCCGCAATTGACCCTCGATGTCGATGTGAGCCAGCAGTATTTGCCGACTGTAACGCAGCAATTCCTGATCATTCAGCATGGCAAGCGCCCCAGACTGATGCGTTGGTGACCGCCCAGGTCAGTGCGGCTGTGGACGTCTTCAAAGCCACGGGTCAGCAGCAGATCGCGCACCGCTTCGGCTTGATCGTAACCGTGTTCGAGCATCAACCAGCCCCCGGCCTCCAGATGATCCGGTGCCTGGGCGACGATCAGGCGCAGATCGTCGAGCCCGTCGGCTCCGGCCACCAAGGCGCTGGCCGGCTCGAAGCGCACATCACCTTCCACCAGGTGCGGGTCGGTCGCGGCAATATAAGGCGGGTTGCTGATGATCAGCTCAAAGCGCTGGCCTTCCAGGGCGCTGAACCAATGACTGCTGAGCACCCTGGCGTTATTCAGATGCAAGCGCTGGCGATTGCGCTCGGCCAGGGCCACGGCTTCGAGCACGCGATCCACGGCGGTGACCTGCCATGCCGGACGCTCGCTGGCCAGGGCCAGTGCAATGGCGCCGCTGCCGGTACCAAGGTCGAGTACTTTCGCCGCAGTAGCCGGCAACAATTCGAGTGCGGTTTCCACCAGCAACTCGGTGTCCGGGCGCGGGATCAGCGTGTGCGGCGCCACTTCCAGGTCGAGCTTCCAGAAACCTTGTTGACCGAGAATGTAAGCCACCGGCTCACCACTGCGACGACGCTGCAAATAGTCGGCGAACGTCAACGCCGCTTCGCTCGGGACGATGCGCTCCGGCCAGGTGTGCAAAAAGCTGCGGGACTTGCCCAACGCCGCCGCCAGCAACAATTCGGCATCCAGACGTGCCGTAGGCGAGTCGGGCAAATCGGCGGCACGCAACAAACTGGCAATGATCGTCATTTACTCACCTATCGCTGCCAGTTGATCGGCCTGGTACTCGGCCAGCAGCGGCTCGATCACTGCATCGACGCCACCGGCAAGGATTTCGTCGAGGGAGTACAGCGTCAGGTTGACCCGGTGATCGGTCACCCGGCCCTGGGCAAAGTTGTACGTGCGGATGCGCTCGGAACGGTCGCCGGAACCCACCAGCAATTTACGCTCGCTGGCGATGGCATTGGCGGCGGCGCTGGTCTGCTGATCATTGAGCTTGGCCGACAGCCAGGCCATCGCCCGCGCGCGGTTCTTGTGTTGCGAACGCTCTTCCTGGCACTCAACGACAATGCCGGATGGCAAGTGAGTGATGCGGATCGCCGAGTCGGTCTTGTTGACGTGCTGACCGCCGGCACCGGAGGAGCGGTAGGTGTCGATCCGCAGGTCCGCCGGGTTGATTTCAATCGCTTCCTGTTCGTCCGGCTCGGGCAATACCGCCACGGTGCAGGCCGAGGTGTGGATGCGCCCTTGGGATTCTGTCGCCGGAACCCGTTGCACACGGTGGGCACCGGACTCGAATTTCAGCTTGCCGTAGACGTTATCGCCTTCGACCCGGGCGATCACTTCTTTGTAGCCGCCGTGCTCACCCTCGTTTTCCGAGAGGATCTCTACCCGCCAACCGCGACGTTCTGCATAACGCGAATACATGCGGAACAGGTCGCCGGAGAAGATCGCCGCCTCGTCACCACCGGTGCCGGCCCGGATCTCGAGGAACACGTTGCGCCCGTCGTTCGGGTCCTTGGGCAAAAGCATGCGTTGCAGACTGGCTTCCAGTTCGACCAGGCGCTCCTTGGCTTCGCGGACTTCTTCCACGGCCATTTCACGCATGTCCGGGTCGCTGTCCTTGAGCAACGCCTGGGCGCCTTCGAGGTCACCCTGCACTTTGAGCAACTGTTTATAGGTGTCGACAATCGGCTCGACTTCCGCGTACTCCTTGGAATAGGTGCGGAATTTGTTCTGATCGGAAATGACCTCGCCATCGCCGAGCAAGGCGGTCAGTTCTTCGAAACGGTCCTGGAGGATGTCCAGCTTATTGAGCAGTGACGCTTTCATTGCGGTTTCTTATCCGAAAAGCTTTCCGATGAGCCCTCATTGAGGGCAAAGAGTTCCTGGGCCATCGCCAGCGCATCGAGGCGACCTTCGGCAGAGAGCTTTTTCAACTGCACACTCGGTGCGTGCAACAGTTTATTGGTCAGGCCACGGGCCAACTGCACCAACACTTCTTCAGCGCTGCCACCATTGGCCAGCAGGCGTTGGGCCTTTTGCAGTTCTTCGTCGCGCAAGCGTTCGCTTTGTTGACGATAGGCCTTGAGTACATCGACTGCCGCCAACTCCCGCAGGCGGACCATGAAGTCCTCGGCACCGACCGACACCATCTCTTCCGCTGCCTGGGCAGCGCCCTGTCGACTCTTGAGGTTCTCGGCGACCACTTCGTGGAGATCGTCGACGCTATACAGGTAAACGTCGTCCAACTCGCCAACTTCAGGTTCGATATCGCGCGGAACGGCGATATCCACCATGAAAATAGGCTTGTGCTTGCGCAGCTTCAGGGCGCTTTCCACCGCCCCCTTGCCGAGGATCGGCAATTGGCTGGCGGTCGAACTGATCACGATGTCACTGCGCACCAGCTCGGCCGGAATGTCCGACAACAACACCGCATGGGCACCGAATTGCTCGGCCAAGGTGCTTGCACGCTCCAGCGTGCGGTTGGCCACCACGATGCGCTTGACCCCCAGATCATGCAGATGACGGGCGACCAGGGTAATGGTCTCGCCGGCGCCGATCAGCAAGGCCTGGCTGCGTTGCAGGTCGCTGAAAATCTGTTTCGCCAGGCTGACCGCGGCAAATGCCACGGACACCGGGTTCTCGCCGATGGCGGTGTCGGTGCGCACTTGCTTGGCCGCATTGAACGTGGCCTGGAACAGCCGCCCGAGCAACGGACCGATGGTGCCGGCCTCCCGGGCCACGGCGTAGGCCGATTTCATCTGACCGAGAATCTGCGGCTCGCCCAACACCAGCGAATCGAGCCCGGAAGCCACCCGCATCATGTGACGAACTGCCGCATCATCTTCGTGCACATAGGCGCTCTCGCGCAGCTCATCGAGACTCAAATGATGATATTCGGCCAGCCAGCGCAGCACGATATCCGCCGACAGGTGATCCTGTTCTATATAGAGTTCACTGCGATTGCAGGTGGAGAGGATCGCAGCTTCGCGGCTGTCGGTCAGTCGGCAGAGCTGCTGCAAGGCCTCAACCAGCTGCTCAGGGGTAAAGGCCACGCGCTCGCGGACGTCTACTGAAGCAGTCTTGTGGTTAATACCGAGTGCGAGGAAGGCCATTCAAAGTCGCTGATGGTGACGTGAAGCCGGCAATTGTCCTACTTCGTCAGATTCAGAACAACTACTCGATATCTATTGAGCCAGTAGGCGGCACCTGTGTTTGCGAGCAGTTCTCGTTTACACGGACTCGACCTCTGCCTGTACAGGAGCAGCGGGTAAATTGGCGGCCCGGTTATGTTTGCCCCAAGGCTTGTGTCATGATGATCCGACCGCAGGTTAGTCGTCCTCTTCCTATATGAATAGATCTTCCGCGTTGCTTCTCGCTTTAGTCTTCCTCAGCGGCTGCCAGGCCTTGGCACCGGTGTCGTCGGACGGTACGCCGCCGGCCGAAGACAGCACCCCGGCACCTGAAAAGCCCAAGGTTTACAGCTCGTTCAGTGAAGACACGATCTTCAGCCTGTTGAGCGCCGAACTGGCTGGCCAGCGCAATCGTTTCGACATTGCCCTGGACAACTACGTCACCCAGGCGATCAACACTCAGGATCCGGGCATCTCCGAACGGGCATTCCGCATCGCCGAATACCTGGGCGCCGATCAGGCGGCTCTGGATACCGCGCTGATCTGGGCGAAAAACGCCCCGGACGACCTCGAGGCGCAACGGGCCGCCGCCGTGCAACTGGCACGGGCCGGGCGCTACGACGACTCCATGGCCTATATGGAAAAAGTCCTGCAAGGCAAAGGCGACACCCATTTCGACTTCCTCGCCCTGTCCGCGGCCGATACCGACCAGGACACGCGCAACGGCTTGATGAAGAGTTTCGACCGTTTGCTGCAGCGCCACCCGAACAACAGCCAGCTGATTTTCGGCAAGGCCCTGCTGCTGCAACAGGACGGCGACTCCCGAGGCGCATTGACCCTGCTGGAAGACAACCCGCCGGACGATGGCGAAATCGCCCCGATCCTGCTGCGCGCGCGCCTGCTGCAATCCCTTGATCGCGGCGATGAGGCCTTGCCGCTGCTGCAAAAAAGCATCAAGAAATACCCGGACGACAAGCGCCTGCGCCTGACCTACGCGCGCATGCTGGTCGAACAGGACCGCATGGATGACGCCAAGGCCGAATTCTCGAGCCTGGTCCAGCAATACCCGGAAGATGACGAACTGCGTTATTCCCTGGCGCTGGTGTGCCTGGAAGCCAAGGCCTGGGACGAGGCCAAAGGCTATCTTGAGGACCTGATCGCCCGCGAAAGCCACGTCGATTCGGCGCACCTGAACCTCGGGCGCATCGCCGAAGAGCGCAACGATCCACAAGGTGCGCTGATCGAGTACGGTCAGGTCGGCCCGGGCAACGACTACCTGCCGGCTCAATTGCGTCAGGCCGATATCCTGATGAACAACGGCAAGACCGCCGAAGCCCAGAGCAAACTCGCCGCCGAGCGCGACGAGCAACCGGACTACGCAATTCAGCTGTACCTGATCGAAGCCGAAACCCTGTCTGCCAACAAACAGGGCGACAAAGCCTGGAATGTCCTGCAAAAAGCCCTGCAGCAGTACCCGGACGATCTGAACCTGCTTTACACCCGCGCCATGCAAGCGGAAAAACGCAATGACCTGGCGCAGATGGAAAAAGACCTGCGCCTAATCATCAAGCGTGACCCGGACAATGCGATGGCGCTGAACGCCCTCGGCTACACCTTGTCCGACCGCACCACGCGCTACGTCGAGGCCAAGGCCCTGATCGAACAGGCACACAAGATCAATCCGGAAGACCCGGCGGTCCTCGACAGCCTCGGCTGGGTGAATTTCCGCCTGGGTAATCTCGACGAAGCGGAACGCCTGCTGCGGCAAGCGCTGGAGCGCTTTCCCGACCAGGAAGTCGCCGCGCATCTGGGTGAAGTCCTGTGGGCCAATGGCAAGCAGCGTGAAGCCAAGCAAATCTGGGGCAAGTTCCTCAAGGAACAACCCGACAGCCCTATCCTGCGCAGCACCATCAAGCGCCTGACCGGATCAGAGACTCTTTAAGATTATGTTTTTGCGCCACATCATCGTTTTCAGCTTCATCGCCCTGCTCGCCGGTTGCGCGGGTTTCGGTGCCCGCGAATCGCTCGAGGGTCACGGCAACCCCGCCCAATGGCGCGAACACAAACAGCAACTGACGGGGCTTGATGGCTGGCAGATCGACGGCAAGATCGGCATTCGCGCACCAAAGGACTCGGGCAGCGGCACGCTGTTCTGGTTGCAGCGCCAGGATTACTACGACATCCGCCTTTCGGGCCCCTTGGGTCGCGGTGCGGCACGCCTGACCGGACGCCCCGGGAAGGTTTCCCTGGAAGTCGCCAACCAGGGACGCTACGAAGCGCCGAGCCCGGATGCATTGCTTGAAGAGCAAATGGGCTGGAAACTGCCTGTCTCCAATCTGGCCTGGTGGGTCCGCGGACTCCCGGCTCCGGACAGCAAAAGCCGCCTGACCCTCGACGGCGACAGTCGTCTGGCCAGTCTCGAACAGGACGGCTGGCAGGTGGAATACACCGCCTATACCGAACAAAACGGTTACTGGCTACCCGAGCGGATCAAACTGCATGGCACCGACCTTGATGTCACGCTGGTGATCAAGGCCTGGCAACCACGCAAGCTGGGGATATGACATGCCGGCCAATCGCCTGACGCTGCCCTCCCCGGCCAAGCTCAACCTGATGCTGCACATTCTCGGTCGCCGGGAAGACGGCTACCACGAACTGCAGACGCTGTTTCAGTTTCTCGATTACGGCGACGAAATCACTTTCGCCGTGCGCGATGACGGCGTCATTCGTCTGCACACCGAATTCGAAGGCGTCCCACACGACAGCAATCTGATCGTCAAAGCCGCCAGACAACTCCAGGCGCAGTCCGGCTGCTCGCTCGGCATCGATATCTGGATCGAAAAGATCCTGCCCATGGGTGGCGGGATCGGTGGCGGAAGCTCCAATGCCGCCACGACCCTGCTCGGCCTGAATCACCTGTGGCAACTGGGATGGGACGAGGATCGGCTGGCCAAACTGGGGTTGACGCTGGGCGCCGATGTCCCGGTTTTCGTACGCGGCCATGCCGCTTTTGCGGAGGGTGTGGGAGAGAAACTTACGCCCGTTGAGCCTGAAGAACCGTGGTACCTCGTACTGGTACCGCAAGTCTCTGTTAGCACAGCAGAAATTTTTTCAGATCCGTTGTTGACACGTAACTCGCCGCCCATTAAAGTGCGCCCCGTTCCCAAGGGAAACAGTCGAAATGACTGCTTGCCGGTGGTAGCAAGACGTTATCCAGAGGTACGTAACGCCTTGAATTTGCTAGGTAAATTTACCGAAGCAAAACTCACCGGAACTGGAAGTTGTGTGTTTGGGGGCTTCCCAAGCAAAGCTGAAGCTGATAAAGTCTCGGCCCTTCTGACAGAGACCCTTACAGGTTTTGTAGCAAAAGGAAGCAACGTTTCGATGTTGCATCGCAAGCTGCAAAGTCTGCTCTAAAGGAACCGAGTACAGGGTACTCGTTGCAACAGATACAGGGGCGTCGCCAAGCGGTAAGGCAGCAGGTTTTGATCCTGCCATGCGTTGGTTCGAATCCAGCCGCCCCTGCCATTTTCCTATACTCATCCAGGTATACCCTCAGCCTTCAGGTACTGCGCGTGTCCAAGATGATGGTCTTTACGGGGAACGCTAACCCCGATCTGGCTCGGCGTGTCGTACGTCAGCTGCATATCCCTCTCGGTGACATTTCTGTCGGTAAGTTTTCCGACGGCGAAATCACTGCCGAGATCAATGAAAACGTCCGCGGTAAAGATGTCTTCATTATTCAGCCGACTTGCGCTCCGACCAACGATAACCTGATGGAACTGGTAGTGATGGCTGATGCCTTCCGCCGCTCCTCGGCTACTCGTATCACTGCTGTTATTCCTTACTTTGGTTATGCCCGTCAGGATCGCCGTCCGCGTTCCGCACGTGTGGCTATCAGCGCGAAAGTCGTTGCTGACATGCTTACCGTAGTCGGCATCGACCGTGTTCTCACGGTTGATCTGCATGCTGACCAGATTCAGGGTTTCTTCGATATTCCGGTAGATAACATCTACGGCTCCCCGGTTCTGGTGGATGACATTGAAGATCAGCGCTTCGAAAACCTGATGATCGTGTCCCCGGACATTGGCGGCGTCGTGCGTGCACGTGCCGTTGCCAAATCCCTGGGCGTGGATCTCGGGATCATCGACAAACGCCGTGAGAAAGCCAATCACTCTGAAGTGATGCATATCATCGGTGATGTCGAAGGGCGTACCTGTATCCTGGTCGATGACATGGTCGATACCGCCGGCACCCTGTGCCACGCGGCCAAGGCCTTGAAAGAGCATGGCGCTGCCAAGGTTTTCGCCTACTGCACACACCCTGTGCTGTCGGGTCGGGCGATCGAAAACATCGAAAATTCCGTGCTGGACGAGCTGGTGGTGACCAACACCATCCCGCTGTCCGCTGCAGCACAAGCCTGTGCGCGTATCCGTCAACTGGATATCGCACCGGTAGTTGCCGAGGCGGTTCGCCGCATCAGCAATGAAGAATCGATCAGCGCGATGTTCCGCTAAGGGCCCTGCCCTTTTCGAACATTTCGTTGACGAAAAGCGCCCCGCCCCGGCATTCCTGTCGGGGCGGGGCTTTTTTG
The DNA here is from genome assembly GCF_054071155.1 of Pseudomonas sp. SDO5532_S415. NCBI lineage: Bacteria > Pseudomonadati > Pseudomonadota > Gammaproteobacteria > Pseudomonadales > Pseudomonadaceae > Pseudomonas > Pseudomonas sp. SDO5532_S415. The sequence goes on from NZ_JBSVWS010000017.1 coordinate 26,208, forward strand.
CCCATATCGCCTTTAGCGCTGGTCGCAAACGCTGGGGCGAATGTGGTTATTTTGGAGATACAACATGAACGATTTTACTCTGAATGCTGAAGTGCGTTCCGACCTGGGGAAAGGTGCGAGCCGCCGCCTGCGTCGTCTCGCAAGCCTGGTTCCAGCTGTAGTTTACGGTGGCGACAAAGCCCCTGAATCCATCAGCATGCTGGCCAAAGAAGTTGCCAAACTGCTCGAAAACGAAGCGGCTTACAGCCACATCATCGAGCTGAACGTTGGTGGCACCAAGCAAAACGTCGTTATCAAAGCTCTGCAACGTCACCCGGCCAAAGGCCACGTGATGCACGCTGACTTCGTACGCGTAGTAGCCGGCCAGAAACTGACCGCTATCGTTCCAGTGCACTTCATCAACGAAGAAGCACCGATCAAGAAAGGCGGCGAAATCTCGCACGTAACTTCGGAAATCGAAGTGTCCTGCCTGCCGAAAGACCTGCCTGAATTCATCGAAGTCGACCTGGCTAACGCCGAGATCGGTTCGATCATTCACCTGTCCGACCTCAAAGCCCCTAAAGGCGTTGAGTTCGTTGCTCTGGCACACGGTGATGACAAGGCTGTTGCCAACGTCCACGCTCCACGTGTTGCTCCAGAAGCTACCGAAGGCGCTGCAGAGTAATTTCACTCTGTACGCCGGAGTGACCGGAAACATCGCGGACTAGAGCGTAGCGAGAAAGCGGGCGAGAACGCGAAGTTTACATCATGGTAAATGAGCAATTTTCGTCCACTTTCGCCGCTTCCCCTGGTTGCGGCGATGTTATCCACCACTCCTAGGAAGGGCCCCTATCGTGACTGCCATCAAACTGATCGTTGGCCTGGGAAATCCAGGCGCTGAATACGAACAGACCCGGCATAACGCAGGGGCCCTTTTTGTTGAGCGCGTCGCGCACGCACAAGGCGTAAACCTTGTGGCCGATCGCAAGTATTTCGGCCTGACCGGGCGCTATTCGCACCAGGGTCAGGATGTTCGTCTGCTGATTCCCACCACCTACATGAACCGTAGCGGCCAGGCCGTAGCGGCACTCGCCGGTTTCTTCCGCATCAAGCCTGAAGAAATCCTGGTGGCGCACGACGAACTCGACCTGCCTCCGGGCGTTGCCAAACTCAAGCAGGGCGGCGGCCATGGCGGTCATAACGGGTTGCGCGACATCATTGCGCAGCTGGGCAATCAGAATACCTTTCACCGCCTGCGGCTTGGCATTGGCCACCCAGGCGTTGCCAGTATGGTTTCAAATTTCGTCCTGGGTCGTGCGCCACGCGCCGAACAGGAAAAACTCGATGCCAGCATCGACTTTGCCCTCGGCGTGCTGCCGGATATCCTCGCCGGGGAATGGAACCGCGCGATGAAAAACCTGCACAGCCAGAAGGCCTGACTTTTACCCGAGGGGAAACACCATGGGATTCAATTGCGGCATCGTCGGCTTGCCTAACGTCGGCAAGTCCACCCTGTTCAACGCCCTGACCAAATCCGGTATCGCGGCCGAAAACTTCCCCTTCTGCACCATCGAGCCCAACAGCGGTATCGTGCCGATGCCGGATCCGCGTCTGGATGCCCTGGCAGCCATCGTCAATCCAAAGCGCATCCTGCCGACCACCATGGAATTCGTCGACATCGCCGGCCTGGTAGCCGGTGCTTCGAAAGGTGAAGGCCTGGGCAACAAGTTCCTGGCCAACATCCGCGAAACCGATGCCATCGCCCACGTGGTCCGCTGCTTCGAAGACGAAAACGTGATTCACGTCTCCAACAGCGTCGACCCGAAACGCGACATCGAAATCATCGACCTGGAACTGATCTTCGCCGACCTCGACAGCTGCGAGAAGCAACTGCAGAAAGTCGCGCGCAACGCCAAGGGCGGTGACAAGGACGCCGTGGTTCAGAAAGGCCTGCTGGAGCAACTGATCGCTCACTTCACCGAAGGCAAGCCTGCGCGCAGCCTGATGAAGAACATGAGCACTGACGAGAAGCAGGTGATCAAGGGCTTCCACCTGCTGACCACCAAGCCGGTCATGTATATCGCCAACGTGGCGGAAGACGGCTTCGAGAACAACCCGCACCTGGACGTGGTCAAGGCCATCGCCGAAGAAGAAGGCGCAGTGGTTGTACCAGTGTGCAACAAGATCGAAGCTGAAATCGCCGAACTCGACGATGGCGAAGAAAAGGACATGTTCCTGGAGGCCCTGGGCCTTGAAGAACCTGGCCTGAACCGCGTGATCCGTGCCGGCTACGAGATGCTGCACCTGCAGACCTACTTCACCGCCGGTGTCGAAGAAGTCCGCGCCTGGACCGTTCGCGTCGGTGCCACCGCACCACAAGCTGCCGGCGTGATCCATACCGACTTCGAAAAAGGCTTCATCCGCGCCGAAGTCATCGCCTACAACGACTTCATCCAGTACAAGGGTGAAGCCGGTACCAAGGAAGCCGGCAAATGGCGCCTGGAAGGCAAGGACTACATCGTTAAAGACGGCGACGTGATGCACTTCCGCTTCAACGTCTAAGTTTTGTAAAGCGAAGCACCCGTCCAAGAAAAAGCCGCGTTTGATACGCGGCTTTTTTGTGCCTGCAATTCCACCCGCCATACCGCCAAACAACTGTGGGAGCGAGCCTGCTCGCGAAGAGGGCGTGTCAGTCGACACATGTCCAACTGACAGTCCGCCTTCGCGAGCAGGCTCGCTCCCACAAGGGAGATGCGTGAGACTCAGGCCTTTCTGGTGCGAGGCAAAAAGATCGCCAGCACGCCCAGCAACGGCAAGAACGAGCACAGAAAATACACGTACTCGATGCCGTGAATATCCGCCAGATGTCCCAGCAGCGCCGCGCCGATCCCGCCGAAGCCGAACATCAGGCCGAAGAACACTCCAGCGATCATCCCGACATTACCCGGCACCAGTTCCTGGGCGTACACCACGATGGCCGAGAACGCCGACGCCAGGATGAAACCGATGACCACGCTGAGAATGCTCGTCCAGAACAGGTCAACGTGTGGCAGGATCAGGGTGAATGGCGCAACGCCGAGGATCGAGAACCAGATCACCGCCTTACGTCCGATTTTGTCGCCGATCGGCCCGCCAAAGAAGGTCCCCGCCGCTACCGCGCCGAGAAACAGGAACAGGTGCAACTGCGAACTGGCCACCGAGAGATCGAATTTCTCGATCAGGTAAAAGGTGAAGTAACTGGTGATACTGGACATGTAAAAGTACTTGGAAAACACCAATAGCCCGAGAACCACCAGTGCGCTGATCACCCGCCCCTTGGACAAGCCGTGAGTCGCCGCCTGGCCTTGTTTGAGCTTGAACAGGTTCAAGTGATTGGCGTACCAGCGACTGATCCGGTACAGCACGAACAGCGCGAACACCGCAAACAATCCGAACCAGGCCACGTGCCCCTGGCCGTAGGGAATGACGATCGCCGCCGCCAGCAACGGACCAAAGGCCGAACCCGCGTTGCCGCCGACCTGAAAGGTCGATTGTGCCAGCCCGAAACGCCCGCCCGAGGCCAGTCGCGCCACGCGAGAGGCTTCCGGGTGAAATGTCGACGAACCGATACCGATCAGCCCCGCCGCCAACAGAATCAGCGGAAAGCTCCCCACCACCGACATCATCAGAATCCCGATCAAGGTGCAGACCGTGCCTGCGGGTAACAACCAAGGCTTGGGATGGCGATCCGTGTGATAACCGACCCAGGGTTGCAGCAACGAGGCCGTCAGTTGAAAGGTCAGGGTGATCAGGCCGACCTGGGTGAACGTCAGGCCATAGCTGGCCTTGAGCATCGGATAGATCGACGGCAGCACTGATTGAATCAGGTCGTTGATCAAGTGCGCCAGCGCCACCGCGCCGATGATGCGCATGACCAGCGGACTGCTTTGCGAAGGAGCGGACGCCGACGTAGCGGCAGACTGAACGTTGCTGAGAGCCATGAGGAATTCCGGACAACAGAGAGGTGCACACGGGCAGGTGCGCCAATGTGCCATTTTTCGGTGCGGCAGCGCTATCCCCTTAGCCTGCTAACGACCTCGATTTTCATCGCCGAACAGGTGATAGCGCATAGCCATGGTCTGAATCTTGCCTTGCTTATCCGCTTCAACGCGGCCGCCTTACAAAGGGGACCGAGAATGGGAAGTTTCGCTACAGAGTCGGCCTACAGAGCTGGCAAAGGTGAACTTTCGAGGCCTTTTAAAGGGCACAAGTCGAGGTCGCAGCACCTCGACGCACGCCGATGGTGCGTGGTGTCCAAAGGAGTCATGGGGCATGCAGGCTTTTTTATCACCGGGGATCGGACTGCTGGGGCGTTTTGGCTTTGCGCGTAAATTCCAGCTGTTGTTTCTGCTGTTTATCCTGCCGCTGGCCGGCAGCCTGTGGATGATTAGTCAGGACTATCGCGACAAATTGAACCTGATCTCCGGCGAACGTGCAGGGGTTCGTCAACTGCTCGCCCTCGATGCGCTCGACAACCTGTTGGCGGCACAGCGTGATCGTGCAGCGCGTTGGCGCGCGACCGAAACCAATCGCCAGCCAACCCCGGCAACCCTTGCCGCCATGGCCGCGTTCGATGCGGTCCAGCCTGCTGTCGCCCAGGCCACTTCGGATCTGAACAACGCACTGCAAAAGGAAGGCGCCGAGGGCGAAACCCTGGCCCGCTATCAAGCGCTACAAAATGCCCTCAACGGTCTGGACTCAAAGAGTCTGAGCAGCGTCGGCTGGTGGCCGGACGGCTATGACCGCTTCACAAGCGCCTTGAGCGCCGTACAAGCCTTGCGCGAACAGATCGCCATGGACAACCGCCTGACGCTGGCACCGTGGCTGGAGACTTATTTGCTGACGCAAATCTCCACCCAGCACGCGCCCGATTTGATTGAACGGGTCGGCCGCCTGGCGAGTGTCGGCCAAGCCTCGGTGGTATCCGGGCAATTCACGCTGCAAAGCCGTCTGCAATTGCGTGACTTGCGCAGCCGGATCGGCGACGCGCGGGAGCAGTTGGTGAAAACCGCGGGGCTGCTCGAAGCGCGATTGCCCAGCGCTTTGCAAGCCTGGGCCGGGCAGTACCATGACAGCCTCAAGCACCTTGATGCCGGTTTGAAAGTCCTCGATGACGGCGTGTTCGGCGGCAGCATCAACCTCAAGCCGGAAGACTTCGAGCGTAGCCTGGACGCCCTGCTCGCCGACCTCGCCGCACTGCGCCAGCAATCACTGGTGTCGCTGGATCAGCGCCTGGATTACTACCATGACTCGGCGATTCGCCAGTTCATCATCGTGGCGAGTATTTTCAGTGTCCTGCTGCTGGCCGCGCTGTATCTGTTCATCTGTTTGCAGGCGTCGATCCGCCGCAGTGCCAGCGGTATCACCTTGCTCGCAGAAGCCCTGCGCGACGGCAATCTCGGCCTTCAAGTGCCGGTGCAAGGGCGGGACGAACTGGCGGCCATCAGCACCGCCCTCAATGTCGCCGTCCTGCAACTGCGCACCAGCCTGCTGGGTGTCGATCACGAAACCTTGCAACTGAGCAATGCGGTGCAAACCCTCAATCACCACTCCAGCGACGCCCTTGGCGAAGTTGAAGCGCAGCAACTGCAGATCAGTCAGATCGCCGCGGCGGCAACGCAATTGGCCGCCACCTCCCAAGGGGTAGCCGCGAGCTGTGAACGGGCCTCTGGCAGCGCTCAGCACACCCAGCGCATTGCCGCCGACAGCAGCCGTGACAGCCAACGTACGACAGCGAGCATTCAGCAGCTCAATCAGCGCTTGAACGACACTGCTGCGGCCCTGGGCCGGGTCAGTGAACAAGGGCAACAGATTCAACTGGTAGTCGACACCATTCGCGGCGTCGCGGAGCAGACCAATCTGTTGGCACTCAATGCCGCCATCGAGGCCGCTCGCGCGGGGGAACAGGGTCGCGGTTTTGCGGTGGTCGCCGACGAGGTGCGCAGCCTGTCGCAACGCACCCAGTCCTCGACCGCGCAGATCGCTGGCACGGTCGATAGCCTGCGCAGCACCGTGAACGAAGCGGTGAGCTTGATGCAAGCGGCTTGCGGCCAGGCACAATCCGATGCACAAGCTGTCACCGGCCTCGGTGAACGCCTGGGTGAAATTGCCAGCGCCGTTCAGGGCGTCACCGACACCCTGGCGCAGATCGCCACGGCGGTCGACGAACAGGCGAGCACCGCCGACGAAGTCAGCGGCAACATCCAGCAAGTCGATCAGGCGGCGCTCCGCTTGCTCGAAGGCGCACGGGCAGTGAACCTTGCAGCCGACACCTTGAGCCAGGGCAGCAAGGCCTTGAGTGCCAATACCGGCAGGTTTCAGCTCAATTGACGCCCTCCCCTGAGCCGTTTTTTCGGCTCAGGGTGATAAGCGGTTGAAAGTGTAGAGAAATATTTTAGATTTACGCTTGACGCATCTGCATTACCGGTGAATAATGCGCGCCACTTGGCTACATAGCTCAGTTGGTTAGAGCATAGCATTCATAATGCTGGGGTCCGGGGTTCAAGTCCCTGTGTAGCCACCAAGTACTAAAAACGGCTTACCGAAAGGTAGGCCGTTTTTTTATGCCTCGAGAAAAGCGACTGCTCGCTCCTGCACGAAACGGCCTCAGCCACGAATCGTCGGCAACGCCGACAACGCCCGCTCCCAGATCTGCCAGGTCCGCAGCCAGACCATGGCCTGCCAATCGCTATCGGCCGGGTAGAACTGCTCAAACAGATTCAGTTTGATTTCACGCCCTGCGGCATCATTTGGGTTGCCATGCAAATGCAGCCAGTGGTCGTCACGCAAATGACGATGCACATCCGCCCCCGGATAGGTCCCGCACTCAATGACGAACGGCATCAACCGCACTTGCGGCAACGCATTGATCAACGCCTGCGAGGTATAACCGGTGGCGGTGGCTGCAACGCCGGTCTCGCTCAGGGTGTCGGCACCGGTGTGTAAGGTGTAGAGCCACGGGCCATAAATGGCCTGGGCATCGGCCAGCGCCGGATACGCCGCTTCGGTGATCGTCAGCAACATGGGATGACCGTACTCGCCGGCACCGGTGTGCAGGTCAAAGCACATGGCGACATCGGCATGCGCTACATGCGTTTGAATGATCCGGTGCAAGGTGCGATTCGACCAACTCGGCGCCAGCCCGCCGTAAAACAATCCATCGGGATGTGCATGCTGCCCGCCCTCGACAATCGACATCACCGCCGGCCAGCCATGCTCGCGGATCTGCGCATCAAGCAAGGCATCGGCGCGATCACGCTCAGGACCGTGCAATTGTGCGCACGCATAGATTTCGTGCAGTGCGTCATAGGCCTGATTGTCCGGCAATGGACCGTCGAAGTTCAGATGATTGCGGTTCAGGTCGATGTTGTCTTCGTTGACCCGGCGCAACCAGGCCATGCCCCAGGGATTGATCGAATGGATTATCACCACGGCGACATCGGCCGGCAGCGAGCGCTTGCCCAATTCCTGCAGCCACTTGATCTGGCAACCCGAGCCATAGAAGCCCTCGACACCATGGGTGCCGCTCAACGCAACCAGCAAGCGTTTGGCGGCAGGATCGCCAAGCACCGCCACATCAGTGCTCAAGTGCTCGCCGAATGGCCCCCTGAGCGGGTGCGGATACTCGGTCAGCGTCGCCCCGGCCGCAGTCGCCGCCACAAGGAATTGTTCGCGCTGGGAACGGTAGCTTGGCTGAGTCGGAAACTCGGTCTGCATGGTTGCCTCTTGTTGGTTTTCTGACCTGACTATTGGCAACGACCCTACAGAAATTCCACCCATTCATGAAGGACAAAAGCGTCTTTTAACGGGACCCGGTTTGCGTCACCCCGTAGGGGTCGATAAAGTCCGCTGACCCTTTATCCAACGGACGGAGTGCCCAACGTGCTTTCAGCCTTCCACTTGAGCCGCTTTCGCCTGACAGCACTGTCGCTGATCGCCACTGCTTTAGCCTTGGCTGCCTGCAGCGCCCCGCCCTCCTCGCCATCGTCGACGCTGCCGCTCGCACCGGAAAGCGCTTCTGGCTATCGCACCGATCTGCAGACCCGACACGCCACGCATCACATGGCGGCAGCGGCCAACCCGCTCGCGGCCGAAGCCGGACGGGAGATGCTGCGTCGCGGTGGTTCGGCCATCGATGCGGCGATTGCGATGCAGGCGGTTCTTACGCTGGTCGAGCCGCAATCGTCAGGTATCGGCGGTGGCGCATTGATCGTGCTCTGGGATGGCAAGACCGTACGCACTTACGATGGTCGCGAAACGGCGCCGGCGGGCGCTACCGAGAAACTGTTCCTGCAAGCCGACGGGCAACCGATGCCGTTCACCCAGGCGCAGATCGGCGGGCGTTCGGTGGGTACGCCAGGGGTATTGCGCGCACTCGAACTGGCCCATCAAAAACACGGACGCTTGCCATGGGCGCAGCTGTTTGAACCGGCCATCGAACTCGCCGAGCAAGGTTTCGCCATCTCGCCGCGCCTTCACTTACTGATCGCCTCAGACTCGAAGTTGCGCAATTCACCCGAGATGGCGGCGTACTTCCTGAATACCGATGGCAGCCCGAAAGCCATAGGCACACGTCTGAAAAACCCGGCTTTGGCCGTCGTGTTCCAGCGCATTGCCAAAGAAGGCGCGGATGCCTTGTACAAAGGCGCTATCGCCCAAGAGATCGTGGCCAAGGTTCAGGGCCATGCCAACCCGGGCAGTCTGTCGCTGAACGACCTTCAACACTACCGCGCCAAGGAGCGCGCCCCTCTGTGCACCGACTACAAACGCTGGCAGGTTTGCGGCATGTCGCCGCCGTCATCGGGGGGGATTGCCGTGGCGCAGATACTCGGCACGCTGCAAGCCCTGGAGACACGCGACAAACGCTTTGCCCTGGCGCCCATGAAACCGGTCAAGTCCAATGCTCCCGCCGGCATCGAACCTGCCGCCCAAGCAGTGCACCTGATATCGGAAGCCGAGCGGCTGGCCTATGCCGATCGCGCCCAATACGTGGCCGATACAGACTTTGTGCCGGTGCCCGTCAAGGGTCTGGTCGACCCGACGTATCTGGCGAGTCGCGCCGCTCTGATCGGTGAACGCAGCATGGGCACGGCTCAACCGGGTACGCCACCGGGCATTCAGGTGGCTTACGCGCCGGATCGGTCGCCGCTGCGAATCTCCACCTCGCAAGTGGTGGCCGTCGATGACCAGGGTGGCGCCGTCTCCATGACCACCACCATCGAATCCGCCTTCGGCTCCCACCTGATGGTTCAAGGCTTCCTGCTCAATAACGAGATGACCGACTTTTCGTTCATCCCCGAAGAGAATGGGCAAAAAGTGGCCAACCGCGTCGAACCGGGCAAGCGCCCTCGTTCGTCCATGGCCCCCACGTTAATTTTCGACCGCCAGAGCGGTGAATTCGTCGCCAGCGTCGGCTCACCCGGCGGCTCGCAAATCATCGAATACGTCGCCAAAACCACCGTCGGCCTGCTCGACTGGAACCTTGATGCACAAGCGGCCATCAACCTGCCCAACTTCGGCAGCCGCAACGGCCCCACCGAACTGGAACGCGGGCAGTTCAGCCCGGCACTGATCCGGGAGTTGAAAGACAAAGGCCACAGCGTGAGCGAGATCGACATGACCAGCGGCACCCAGGCGATCGTTCGAGTCAAGGATGCGCAGGGCAAAGCATCACTGGCAGGAGGCGCCGACCCTCGGCGCGAGGGTGAAGCGTTGGGGGATTGAGCGGTCAATGTAAGGGCTTGCAGCGTGGCAAGCCCTCTTATCAATAACCCGAAATCACACAGCCTTTAACGACTGATTTTCAGCGTCCGTCGAGCCTGATGTTTTTCCAAGGCCAGTTCGATCAACCGTGTGACCAATTCACTGTAGGTCATTCCAGTGGCTTGCCACAGTTTCGGGTACATGCTGATGCGGGTGAAGCCCGGCAGCGAATTGATTTCGTTGATCAGCACTTCGCCGTTGTCGGTCAGAAACACATCGACCCGCGCCAGCCCGGAGCATCCCAGCACCTGAAACGCCTCGACGGCCATGGCACGGATGCGCTCGCTGGCCTCTGCGCTGATATTGGCCGGGACCACCACCTCAGCGGCCTTGTCGTCGATGTACTTGCTGTCGTAGGAATAGAACCCGCCATGCACCACGATCTCGCCGCAACCGCTGGCGATGGCGTCGTCATTGCCGAGCACAGCACATTCGATCTCGCGGCCACTGACGGCTGACTCGACCAGCACTTTTTCATCAAAGCCCAGTGCCAGTGCGACAGCCGCCGTGTATTCGGCTTCGTCGGTGACCTTGCTCACGCCAACGGATGAGCCCTGGTTTGCCGGTTTGACGAACAGTGGCAGGCCTAATTTGCCCACTACCTCATCGAATCGGCTGCGCGCTGCGGTGGTGCGGGTCAGGGTAACGAACGGCGTGACGGCCAGTCCGGCGTCCCTTAGCAGGCGCTTGCTGATGTCCTTGTCCATGCACACTGCCGAACCCAGCACATCGGAACCGACAAATGGTAGATCAGCCATACGCAGCAGACCTTGCAGGCAACCGTCCTCACCCAGGGTGCCGTGGACAATCGGGAAAATCACATCGACGTGTCCCAACAGCTCCTGACTGGAAGTATCCACCAGCTGCTGACTTGCCTTGCCCGGTACGACCGCCAATTCGCGGTTCGATTGATTGAGGGCAATCAAGGCCGGATTTTCCTGGTTCAGAAGGAAGTTCGAAGGGTCGTTGAGGTGCCAATGCCCCTGTTTGTCGATGCCGATCAACACCGGTTCGAAACGCGAACGATCCAGGGCATCGACGATATTTTTCGCCGACTGCAGCGACACTTCATGCTCTGCCGAGCGGCCGCCAAAGATAATGCCTACACGCAATTTACTCATTGCCAAACCTCGATGTGATTGTGCAAACGGCTCTCGTCTTCGCCACCTTACGGTTGCATCGTCTTGCCGTCCACCGGCTCGCCAATGGTCAAAAAGTGCCCACCCGCCACATGGTGCAAGGTGCGCAACGCGTCTTGCCCTTCGAAGTGCCACCGCCCGTCACTGAACACGCGCTCGTCGGCCTGAGCGGCAATCACTTCGGCCAGGAACAGATCATATTGTTGATGGTTATCCGGCTCCGGCAGCAGTCGGCATTCCAGCCAGGCGACGCAGCCATCGAGCATCGGCGCGTCGATCAAGTCGGCATTGAAGGTCTGCAAGGCATAGGTCTGGAACTTGTCACGTCCCTGATCCCGAGTCAGCTCCAGACCGGACGTCGAACCGACTGTTTGCACGATATCGGCCTGTGCGGCGCAGGGAACGTTCAGCACGAAGGTGCCCGAGGCCTCCAGCAATCGGCGGGTCCAGGTGGACTTGTCCAGCACCACGGCGATTTTCGGTGGTTCGAAATCCAGCGGCATGGCCCAGGCCGCCGCCATGATATTGCGCTCCCCTCCATGAGCTGCGCTGACCAGCACGGTTGGCCCGTGGTTGAGCAAACGATAAGCCTTGGGCAAAGGGACCGGGCGGCGGTGGGAAACGCTCATGGATGTCTGCTCCTTGGGAAAAAAGCCGATTGTAGCGGCATAAAAACCCAAAAAACCTGTAGGAGCGATGCTTGCTCCGGGCGGCGTTCCGACGATGGACGTCAACGACAACGCGTGCTGCTTGAATGCTCGCGCTGACCAGACGATCTTCGCGAGCAAGCATCGCTCCTACAGGGAAATGCAGCGCTGACTCAAGTCGACAACTGATTGGCGAACTGTCCTACCGCATTCACGACTTTCTGGGCGCCGTCCTGGATCTCGACAATCACCGTGCCCGCTTCTGCTGCCAGCGCCAGCCCCTGTTCCGCCTGAAGCTTGCCGTCGGTCATCAGGGCCACGGCGTTGCGGGCCATGTCCTGGTTTTGACGCACCACCAGCACAATCTCATCGGTGGCCTGGCTGGTGCGCGAGGCCAGTTGCCGAACCTCGTCCGCCACCACCGCAAAACCTCGCCCTTGCTCACCGGCGCGCGCGGCTTCGATAGCGGCATTGAGCGCCAGCAGGTTGGTTTGTTCGGCGATGCCGCTGATGGTTTTGACGATGGTGCCGATCACCAGCGACTGTTCGTTCAGGGCTTCGATACCGTCGCCAGCGGTTTGCATATGCTTGGCCAGGTCACGCATCACGTCCACCGCCTGCGTCACCACGGCGTTGCCACGCTGGGCGCTCTGGTCAGTTTGCTGCGACGTGCTGTAGGCAATGTTCGCGGCGTCGGCGACGGCTTGTTCCTGATTGACCTGATCGGTAATCACTGTGGCGAACTTCACTACTTTGTAGAGTTTGTTGTTGGCATCGACCACTGGGTTGTAGGACGCCTCCAGCCAAACCGTACGACCATGGCTGTCGATACGCTTGAACCGGCCTGCCACGTACTCACCCGCATTCAGGCGACGCCAGAAATTCTGGTATTCCGAACTGTTGTACTCCTCCGGCAGACAGAAGGTACGGTGATGCTTGCCTTTGATCTGCGCCAGGCCGTAACCCATGCCGGAGAGAAACCGGTCGTTGGCTGTCAACACGTTGCCATTGAGGTCGAACTCAATCACTGCGGTCGAACGCACCAACGCACCGATCAGGTTTTCATGTTCACGGGAGGCTTCGATGGTGCGGGTCAGGTCGCTGGAGAAAATCGAGAAATGCTTGATCCGGCCATCTGCCGAGCGCACGGGCTGCAGGATCGAACGCAACCACGCCTCCTGACCCGTCCCGCGCAACAGGCGCACGGCACCGGCGAAGTGTTCGCCACGGTTCATTGCAGTTTTGAAGCGCTGCTGGAATTCGTCGGTTTTCACATGATCCGGAACGAGGTCTTCGATGTGTCTTCCGATCAGCTCGTTGCTCTTGTAGTGCATCTCACTGAGAAAGTTCTGGTTGACCGATTGCACCCGCCCATCTGGATCGAGAGTCAGCACGAGCATCTCGCTTTCCAGGCTTTCCTTCACTTGCTGAAGGCTGGAGAGTTCTTCACGGAGAGCCGACAGCTCCTGCTTCAAGCGTTTATTGAACATGGGACGCACCGATGGACTGGGAAAGAAAGCGATATGCAGCCTAGCCATCGGCACTGTGAGTCGTTTCTGAAGAGCGCTTCAGCTTTGTCCTACAAAAATAGTTACGGCGTACCAGCCGCCACTGTTGCTCACATGGCGCCAGCAGTCGAACAACTGGACACTCTGGGCATCCGCGCGCCGAAATACACTGCACTGCTCACGCCGACCGCGCCCATCACCGCGCAGAAAATCACACAGATCCACGGGCTCCACGGCATCAGACCGATCAACAGCAACGGCGTGATGCTCGCCCAAGCGGCATAGGCGATGTTGTAGGTAAAGGAAATGCCCGAAACACGAATCCGCGCCGGGAACAGGCTGACCATCACTGACGGCACCGCACCGACCACTCCGCAACAGAGGCCGGCGACCGCGTAGGCCAGACCGACCCAGTTACCACCGCTGATCAGGCAGGTGTAGAGCACGCCAATGCCCAGCGGCAGCAGCAGGCTATAGAGCATGACGGTGCGCCAGGCGCCGATGCGGTCGACCAGTAACCCGGCAAGCACGCAACCGATGTTCAGGAATACGATGCCCAAGGCGCTCAAGGCGAACGTGTGGCTGGCGGTCATGCCGAAGGTTTTCTGCATCATGGTCGGGGTGATGACCACGAACACCACCACCGCCGAGGTCAGCACGCAGGTCAGTATCATCGCCGGCAACATGGCCAGCCGATGCTCGCGCAGAACCGCACGCAGCGGCAGCTCGACCCTTTCTTCGCGCCGGGCCTGCATGGCCATGAACACCGGGGTTTCGCTGAGCCAGCGGCGCAGCCAGACGCCGATCACGCCGAACACGCCGCCCAGCAGGAACGGGAGGCGCCAGGCGTAATCGAGGATTTCCGTCGGGGTGAAGGCCTGGGCCAGGAACGTCGCCGTCAAGGCGCCGAGCAAATAGCCAAAGGTCAATCCCGCCTGCAGGAAGCCCAAGGCGTAACCGCGATGGCCAACCGGCGCATGCTCGGCAACGAATACCCAGGCGCTCGGCACTTCACCGCCCACCGCCGCCCCCTGCAAGACTCGCAGCAGCAACAGCAACAACGGTGCGAAATAGCCGATCTGCGCGTAAGTCGGCATGATCCCGATCAGCAGACACGGCAGCGCCATCATCAGAATGCTCAGGCTGAACACCTTCTTGCGCCCCAGCCGGTCAGCGAAATGCGCCATCAGGATTCCGCCCAGAGGGCGCGCCAGGTAACCGGTGACAAAGATCCCGAAGCTTTGCAGCAACCTCAGCCACTCGGGCATTTCCGGCGGAAAGAACAGTTGGCTCAAGGTCAGCGCGAAAAATACGAAAATGATGAAATCGTAGATTTCCAGCGCCCCGCCGAGCGCCGCAAGGCCGAGGGTCTTGTAGTCCGAGCGGCTGAACGGCACCGGGCGCGAATCGATAATGACAGTCATGGAAAGAACTCTGGCACAGGCAAAAACCAAGGCGCCCATGGTCTACGCAAATGCGCCTGTGGACAACCCGTTAGACCAAAGTCCCATTGCCGCAAAACAGCCCCGCAAAAAACCTCCGCTTGTTTTACTGTTAGCGCCTGTCCAGACGGGCCGTCCTGCCGCCCCGAAGACCACAACAAACATAAAAATCCGAGGTACTCCCGTGGCCGCTAATATCGAAGATAGCCGCTCCGCCCGCTTTGCCCTGCGCTGCTCAAGCTTTGCCGAACGCTGGTTCCCCGACTCTTGGGTGTTTGCCGCCCTGGCGGTGATTATCGTCGCCGTGGCCACCATGGTCATGGGCGCCAAACCCACCGACGCCGCCATGGCGTTTGGCGACGGTTTCTGGAGCCTGATCCCCTTCACCATGCAGATGGCTTTCGTGGTGATTGGCGGGTACGTGGTCGCCAGTTCACCACCGGCGGTGAAGCTGATTGACCGGCTGGCGAAGCTGCCGAAAAACGGCCGCTCCGCCGTGGCCTGGGTCGCCTTGATTTCCATGGTCGCATCGCTGCTTAACTGGGGGCTGTCACTGGTTTTCGGCGGCCTGCTGGTGCGTGCCCTCGCCCGCCGTACCGATCTGAAAATGGACTACCGCGCCGCCGGTGCCGCAGCTTACCTCGGGCTCGGCGCGGTATGGGCTCTGGGCCTGTCGTCGTCTGCGGCACAATTGCAGGCCAACCCGGCGAGCCTGCCACCGTCGATTCTGTCGATCACCGGGGTGATTCCATTCACCCAGACGATCTTTCTCTGGCAGTCCGGTGTGATGTTGCTGGCACTGATGGTCATTTCGCTGATCATTGCCTACGCCACCGCCCCAGGCGCGCACTCGGCACGTGACGCCAAGGCATGCGGTGTCGACCCGAGTTTCAACCTGCCCCCCCTGCAACCGCGCACCCGTCCGGGCGAATGGCTGGAGCACAGTCCATTGCTGACGATCCTCCTGGTGCTGCTGGCCGCCGGATGGCTGTTCCACGAGTTCTCGACCAAACCGGCGATCAGCGCGATTTCCGGCCTGAACACTTACAACTTCCTGTTCATCATGCTCGGTGCCCTGCTGCACTGGCGCCCGCGCAGCTTCCTCGATGCTGTGGCGCGTGCGGTGCCGACCACCACGGGCGTGCTGATCCAGTTCCCGTTGTATGGCTCGATCGCTGCGTTGATGACCACGGTCAAAGGTACCGACGCGCAGACCCTGGCCCACCACATCTCGACCTTTTTCGTCAGCATCGCCTCCCACGACACCTATGCGGTGCTGATGGGTGTGTATTCGGCAATTCTTGGCTTCTTCATCCCCTCCGGCGGCGGCAAGTGGATCATCGAAGCGCCGTACGTGATGCAGGTGGCCAATGACCTGAACTACCACCTCGGCTGGGCCGTGCAGATCTACAACGCCGCCGAAGCCCTGCCCAACCTGATCAACCCGTTCTACATGCTGCCGCTGCTGGGCGTGCTGGGGTTGAAGGCGCGGGACCTGATCGGATTCTCGTTCGTGCAGTTGCTGGTGCACACGCCGTTGGTGCTGGTGTTGCTGTGGGCATTGGGTACGACGCTGGCGTATACGGCGCCGGTGATGCCGTAGAAACCAGGTTTCGTTGACTTGCCGGATCCTCGATCAAGCCCATCGGGGATCCGGCAGCGCTCATTCCTCGCCCCGAGCACAAGCAAAACCGACAAGCTGCATTCACCCTTCTTACGTTACCTGTGGTGTTGTCCCACTCGATTGATAGGCAAGCCCCGACTTCTCCTGCCCGTGTCCCGAATTAACCTGTCCCGGATGACCGATCACATAACCCCGAGGAACATCCGATGACACCGATATCCAAAACACTGGAAGAGCTGATCAATGACATTTATCAGGACGGCAACGTCTCAGTGGTTGAATACAGAACGTTGCGAGACGATGCCGATCGCCGCATGGACGCCGTTATCCAGGCGTTCGGCCTGCACAACAATGTAACCGCCTTCCAAAAAGCAATGGATGTCGCCATGCAATTAATGCAGACCGCCATTATCGATGCCAAAAAAGCCAGACTGATCGATACGGGTGAGGCCATCGTCAAGGATGCGGTGGCGGCTCAAGTGGAATACTTGCGCGCCGGCAGCCAATTGGCGCTGCGCCTTCTGTGATCAACTGACCGAGTGCCAGCTCGCAAATACTTTTCGCGAGCTGGATTTCTTTCCCTCGAAAAATCCTCGATCACTGCTTTTCTACACGATTGTGCTAATCCAGTATGAAGTGCCCCCATTTTGGAATCGCGCTGAAAAGGATCTGAGCATGTTCAAACTCGCAGGACTCACCCTCGCGGCACTTACCCTGAGTGCCGCCGCCCATGCCGACATCGGCCTGAAACTGGGCAGCACCGAACGCGTCACCCGCCTGTTTGCCTACCCCAACAACTGCAACGTGATTTGCTTTCGCAACTGGACGCTGGAGCAAACCGTCGAGCATTACCTGACTCAAAGCGTTCAGCGCGATGGCTACAGCGAGGCGAAGGTCCAGGTCAAAACCGATAACGGCCAGCTTTTCGCTGAAATCATCGGAGTGCCCAGAAGCTATGAAAAACCGTTGACCGCACTGCTCGATGCTGGCGATCTGGCCTATAACGGCGCCAGCAAACTGAATGCCGACGGAAAATGGGCGTATAGCTGGTACTTTTTCCTGCCGTTGGGCATGGCGCTGGAAAACCGCAGAAGCGTCGAACTGCTGCACTTCCCGCCAGACTATTCGTTGACTCAGGCCCAGGACTACCTGAGGTCTGCCACGACCGATCGTTGGGCCTCGCTGCTGACCCTGAACGGCATCCCCGCCGAGCAGACGCCGGGGTTCCAGACCATCATCGACATCGCTCCCATTGCTGCGCCGTCCAACGCCGGCAAGGACCTGGTAGGGGTCTACGACTACTTCAAGGATTACCAGACCACCATGGTCAAGAATGTCAGCAAGACCGCCAGTGGCGAGGCATTGCCGATGGTCGCATTCGGGACACCGGTGCGTAACTGGATCAAGCAGCAATACGGGCCGACCGTGAACGTGCTGAGCCTGGCCACCATCAGCCCCGTCGATGGGGTGAAGGTGCCGGTGCTGGGTGCCAATCACCCGAGTTATATCTGGTATGCCGCCGACCCCGACAACTACACCGGCACCGACGCCAAGGCCAAGGCTGATGTCGCGGGTCTGAAAGTCATGGGCCAGGATTTGAGTGCCGCGTGCTGGCAGGCCGCGATGGGTAGCCAGCCGGACAGCAATCCCGACATTGAACTCAGAAGTTGCACCCAGACCTGGCAAGTGGCCCAGAAAGAAAAAACCTGCGAACTGTTCTACACCTCGATCCGCAGCCTGACGACCGCACAGGCCGTGGCCAAGTGTGCCTCAGCGACAATCGCGCCCCAGCTCAAACAACTCAAGGCGCCAGCGCCTGCCACTGCGAAGCCCGCTCCGCCGCTGTAAACCGATGAGCGGTGGTCGACCTGTCAGTAATGACAGTAGACCGCCCGCGTTATCTGCGAGAGGCTTGCACTGTATCCATGTTGCAGCGCTGACAGGATCGTCAGCGGATGGATGTCACAGTACTCAACCGACAAGGATCGTTATGAAAGCCAATGCATGGCGCAAGCCTCTCGCACCACCACCTGCGGGTGTCTACCCCTTTCCCGAGCTCCCCCCCGAGCTCGGATTCCCCTCTCTCGCCGACTTCCAGATTCTCAAAAACAACACTGGCAAGCCAGTGGCCATTGTGGCGTTACGCGAGTTTCCCCGCATGAGCCGAATCTGTCGGGTGTCGGGACATTTGCTGCCCTATCCCTGCCAACATACCCGACAACTGTCTCCCGGCGTGCACGTCTACGACCCACGTTTCTGCGGACTGCTGCGACACTCCTGCAATCCCAATGTCTATCTTGAACTGACCGATCTGTGGGTATGGGCGTTGCAGGACATCCAGAAAGGCGACCGGCTGACGATGGATTACACCGTCAGCGAAGAAAATCTGCTTCGTCAGTTCGCCTGTCGCTGTGGCTCGCACAACTGCCGGGGCTGGATTACAGGCTACGGTGAAACGCCGAATGCCGACGGCCTGCGTTTTTTACAACACTGGCGTCGGCCGTAGGAGCAACGCTTGCTCGCGATGGCTGACTTGCAATCACCCTTGCAGTGAACGTCCGGCCCCTATCGCGAGCAAGCCAGGCGCCTCCGGGTTTTACAGTGGCTCGAACGGACGCAGGCGATACTGCGGCGGTAATTGTTCGAAGCCGCTGATCGTGGTGTTCAAGCTCTTCCAGCGGCCATCCTTGATTCCGTAAATGCAGCCGTGGATCGACAAGCTCTGCCCGCGATGCCAGGCGTTTTGCACAATGCTGGTGTGGCCGACGTTAGCCACTTGCTGGATCACGTTGAGCTCACAGAGGCGATCGACCTGCTCCTCTTCGGTGGCCAATTGCGCGAGCTCTTCGCGCTTCTCGTAGTAAAGGTCTCGAATCGAACGCAGCCAGCCGTCAATCAGCCCGAACTGGCGATCCTGCATCGAGGCGCGCACGCCGCCACAGCCATAGTGGCCAGTGACGAGGATGTGTTTGACCTTGAGCACGTCGACCGCGTACTGGATCACTGACAGGCAGTTAAGGTCAGTGTGCAGCACCACGTTGGCCACATTGCGGTGTACGAACAGGTCGCCCGGCAGCATGCCGACGATTTCGTTGGCCGGCACTCGCGCATCGGAACAGCCGATCCACAGGTACTCCGGCGTCTGTTGGCGGGCCAGCTTGGCAAAAAAGTCCGGATCTTCCTTGGTGATCGCGTCAGCCCAACGCTCGTTGTTATCAATCAGGTCTTGTAAGTCGTGCATGCTGGGAGCCTCAAGAATGATTTGCTGCTTTGACAGACAACCGCCCGTCGGGGTCACGGAAAGATCGCAGGTGTTTTCCCTGGAATTCTCATGTGTCCAGTGAGTCAACTGTAGTAAGGCCCACAGTATGAGGATTGGCCATGACTGATTCACGACGTCCGTACGATGCGGTGCAACCGGAGCCCATTGATGATAACGAAGACCGCATGGGTTCGGTGCACGAGCTGGATTTCGATGAGGAAGAACCCGGCGCCAAAATCGGTGACGAACTGACGGACAGGGAGCGCGAGCAACAGATGCGGCGCCGACGCGTACGTGTAGACGACCATGAACCCACTGATGACGATATGAGCCCGGAAACCCTGATTCGGGAAGACGGCGCCCGGGATGCTCATGAACCCGGTTCAGACAATCAGGCTGATTGGGATTTGAGCATTGTCGATGAAGAGGACATCGGAGGTGGCAAGGGATTGGACGAAGCCGAGCTGGCGCGGCGTGATCCGCTCGACAGAAAGCGTTGAGAGTGTCACCAGTGAAGACGCCTTCGCGGGCAAGCCTCGTTCCTACGAGGTTTCGTCGTGTCCGAATAAGTCCTGTAGGAGCGAGGCTTGCCCGCGAAGCTTTTAGAGCTTAATCGACCAAGGTGCAGGCCATGACCACCGCATCTTCACGCCCACCCACCGCCGGGTAGTAATCCCGCCGCCGGCCGATCTCATTGAAGCCATAGCGCTCATACAACTTGAACGCCGCTGTGTTGCTGTCGCGCACCTCCAGAAAACACTCCCGAGCATCGGCCTTGTAGGCAATCGACATCAAATGCTCCAGCAGCGTCAAACCCAGGCCACGTCCCTGGTTTTCCGGTTTGACGGTGATGTTCAGCAAATGGGCTTCGTCGAGAATGATCTGCACCACGCCGTGACCGACCTGCTGCTGACCTTCAAACATCAGCCAGATCTGGTACTTGCCCAGGCCATCGAGAAAAATCCCGCGCGTCCACGGGTGGCTATAAGCGGCGTATTCGATTTTCAGTACGGTTTCCAGGTCCGCCTCGTTCATCGGGCGGAACGATACAGCGTCACTCATTCGATTCTTTCCAGCGCGCCATCAGCCGACGCATGGCTTGCCAGACATCAGCCTTACGCTGTGGCTCTTCCATTAATGATTCCAGGCCCGGCAGGGCCCAGACCGAACCCAGGCCTTCGACCTGAAGTTCGCGGTTGTAGGATTCGGCGTTCGCCTCACCGGCAAAGCGCACCGCCGGCAGGCCGATCAGCCACAGGCAGACGCACGGTGCCTCTTCCAGGCGGGCCGAGAGAAATCCCTGCACGAAGTCGCGAGCGGCTTCCGGACCTTGATCCATGGTGCCTCGCACCAGCAGCGGCCAGCGCACCGGTTCGCCGACAATCTGCGGGCTGTCCGGCAGACCGGCGGCGCGCAGCATGTCCTTGAGCAGCAGATACGCAGGATCGCGACTCTGGAAGGCTTCGCCTGTGGGTAACTCCACCAGTAGCAGGCAGCGCCCGGCACGCAGCAATTGCAGGGCGAAACGCGGTGGTGGTACGGGTGCGACCTTGGCGACGACCGGTGCTTCTTCGACCTCTTCCACCGGTTTTGCCCCGGTGCGCGTACTCGCCAACGACGGCCGCGGCACCTCGATTTTCACCCGTTCGGCCGGTTTGACCACAGGTTCCACGGGAGCATCGGCCACAGGGGCTGGTGCTTGCGGGGCGACGACCAATGGTTCAAGCGGCTCCAGCAATTCGGGCCGCGACGGCGCAGCAAAGGGCAATTCGGTGCGCGGCAGCCAGTTGACCACCTGCATGGCGCTCAGATAGGCGCGGCGACGGGACTCGATAAGCAAAGGTCAGCCACTTGTGGATAACTAAAGTGCGGAGATTCTACCGCCCTTCGCTCAAGATCGCCCGCTGTTGATCGATAGAAAACTAACAGCCCGTCCCGAGAGTGAATCGCATCGCCCGCGATGCAGTACAATCGCGGCTTTTAATCGCCAACCAGCCGGCCATTCCGATGATCGAACCCAAGCGCGTCTTGCGCGCCCTCGCTGAACACTGGGCACTTCTGGAGCCACTGTGCGAGCACTTCGACCAGGGCACCCTGAGCCTCAACGAATTGCGTTCACAGTTGGCCGCCCAGCAACTGGACAGCACGCCGCAGGACATCACCAGCCTGCTGGACGTGTGGATTCGCCTCGACATCCTGGTTCCCGTGGCAAAAAGCCCGAACCGTTTCGAGCTCAACGCGCAGATTCACGACTTTCTTGCTTACCTGCGCCGTGAACACCGCCTGGGTCTGTGCCTGGAAATCGAAGCCTACCTGCGCCATCTCGAACGCCTGGCCGGTTACATCCAGGACGCCTTCGACATCCGCGATGGCAACGACCTGGCTCGCCAATTGCGCCTGCTCGACATGCGCGTGCGCGACGTACTGAAAAAACTCGCCAATGATGAACAGGCCCTGGTGGCCGTCGCCGAGCGGGCCAAGACCAGCGACCGACAGATCCCGTTGCGCCAGCGTTATGCAGAAGTGCTGGCAACCTGGGACGAATACGTCGAGCCGATGATCCAGCTGGTGAATGCCGACGGCGCTTTCGAACAAGGTGTGCGCAAGGTCGAAAACGTCCTGTTAAAGATGCTCACCGAACAGCAACGCCTCGGCCATCTGGTCGACGACGACATGCTGCTGCGCACCCACGCACGCATTCTCGAAATGCAGACCAGCGCCCAGCTGACCCTGCGTCACGCCCGTGAACTGCTGCTGCCGCTGCGTGAAGAAGCGCGCCGACACAACGCCGTGACCCGTGGCGCCGCGCTGGCCCTGTCGATGATTCGTCGCAAAGGCATCGACGCTGTGCCACAAGCGGCCATGCCGATGTTCACCCGCCCTCAGAGCACCTTTCTCGGCAGCGCCAGTCAGGTCGAGGCCTACGTTTACGCCTTGTCCCGTTTCGAACCGAAACCCGCGCGATTTCCCAAGGCCCACAAGACGCACAAGGGCGGCGACGTACCCCGTGCGCCACGCACGGTCCGGGAGATGCTCGACCGTTGCGAAGACGCCCTGCCGATGCCGGACCTGATGACCTGGCTGCTGGAGCAGGAGCCGGACGGCGCCACCGACGAATTGCTGTACTGGTTCTCGCGCCTGTCCCGGGAAAAACGCTTCAAGCGCGAACGCCTGGAACGCCGCGATTACTACACACACGAGCACCAGGTCAGCCTGCGCTCCTTCGCCCTGCTCTCGGCCGGCGATGATGCCTCCGAGAATTCCGCGAGCACTCCACATGCATCTTGATCTATCCGAACTGTCCCAACTGGCACCGATCTTTCGCGAGCTGTTCAAGGGTTACCACGTCAGCCGCCGCGATCCGGAGCTGTACGCACAACTGTCGAACTTTCAAGACCAGTACCGCACGCTGTTCAAAGCCCTGGGATTTGAACTGGTGTGCGACACCCGTGGTTTCTACTACTTCGTGCCGGACCTCGCCGCCGCGGCGGTGAACAAGACTGCGCAGCGCCTGGCGCTGTTCACCTTCATTCTCGTCGAACACCTGGCCGACCAGGGCCGAGACCCGATCGCCGTGCTCGACGGTGGCAGCCTCGGTCGCGATGAATTGCCGTCGCTGCTGGAAAAGTACCGCGACCTGTTTATCCAGGCCGAAGTGCAGACCCAGGACGAGCTGGAAGAAAAAATCATGCGCCGCATGACCCAACTCGGTTTTGCCAGCGAAGAAAACGGCGTCTACCGCTTTCTGCCGCCGATGCACCGTTTCCTCGACGTCTGCCTGTCGGTTCAGCAGGACCGCGACCTGGCCGCCAGCCTGCACAGCGTGCTGCCATTGCCGGCACCGGTGCTGATCGACGAAGACAGTGACGAAAAACTGCTGCAGACCGACGATCCGCTTGATCTGAGCGAATTCGAAGGCGAAAGCGAAAGCGAAGAAGACGCTCTGGCCCGTGCCATTGCCGAAGAACAGGAGCTCGACGCATGAGCAAGGAACGCTACGGCATCCGCCGCTTTGCCCTCTTGAACACCGCCGGCTACAGCCTCGGCCTGTTTCCGCTGGAAGAGCCGCTGTCGGTTTACGGCGCGAACAACCTCGGTAAATCCGCATCGATCAACGCGCTGCAGTTCCCGATCCTGGCGCGTATGTCCGACATGAGTTTCGGCAAGTACAGCCTGGAACAATCCCGGCGCTTCTACTTCGCGTCGGACACCAGTTACATCCTGGTGGAAGTCTCGCTACCCCACGGCCCGCATGTGATTGGCGTGGTCGGCCGCGGCCCTGGCGGCGGTTTCGGTCACCAGTTCTTTGCCTACGCCGGCAAGCTGGACCTGGCCCATTACCAGAAGAACGATACCTGTCTGCGCCAGAAAGAACTGTTCACCAACCTCGAGCGCGAAGGCCTGAAAGCCTACGAGCTCAAGCCGGACGAACTGCGTCGCCTGCTGGTCGGCGGTCACACTTCGATCCCGCTGGACCTGACCCTGATCCCGCTGCGCTCCACCAGCGAACAGAGCCTGAAAACCTTCCGCGCACTGTTCATCAACCTGCTGCACATGCGCGAAATCACCGCGGCCAAGCTCAAGCAGCTGTTCCTCGATGCCTTCGAGCACAGCCTGCGTTCCGGCAGCGTGGATTACATCGCTGCGTGCGAAGAAGCCTTCCGCGATGTACGACGTATGGAACAGGACTACAACTCGCTGGTCGCCGCCGGCCCCTTGGTCGAAGCCCTGGCCAACGGCGTGAAGCAACGCGATGTGCTGCGCGGCAAACTGCATCGGCTGTCTCCGCTGCTCGACTCCCTGCTCGGCACCTGGTCGGACTACGCCAGTGCACGCAAGGAAGAGCTGACTATCCAGGCCGAGCACTACCGTCGCGAGCAGGATGACCTGCAAAACGACCAGCGTGGCGGCACCCAGGAACTGATGCGTCTGGAGCGGGAAATCAGCGGCATCCAGCGCTGGCTCGGGGAATTGTCGGTACTCAAGCATCGCTTTGCCCTGGTCGATGACGTCAAGGTGCTGGAACAGCAACTGCTCGCGGCCAAGGATGCTCACGACGAATTGGCCGGTGCGTTGGCGCAATCCCGTCAGTTCAGCGCCGAAGACCTGGAAGAGCGCCTGCGGGATCTGGAAAAACGCCTGAAGTCGGTCAAGCAGCAACTCGATCACGCCGACAACAACAGTTATGCCCGTTTGCGCGAAGAGTTTTCGCAGCAGGATGTCGAGCGTCTGATGCGTCTGTTCAACAGCGCGCTGTTCAGCCTGCCCCTGGGTGAGCACGGGATTGCGCTGGATGACAACGGCGACTGGGTCAAATCCGTGGAGCTGATTCTCGACGGTTTCAAAGGCGAGCGCTTCGAAGTGCCGGGCCTGTCGATCGACCTCTCGCACATCGAGCCGCCAGCCCTGCAAGCCTTGGCCGACCGTGCGGCACTGCGCGATCAGAAAGAGCGTCTGGACAAAGAACTCAAGCAACTGAAAACCCAGCAAGCCGTAGCCGCCGACCGCGCCGCGAGCAAGACCCAGACTGAAGCGCTGTACCAGCAAGTGCTGGATGCGCAGAAGGCGCTGGAAGACTTCCGTCGCGCTCAGACCTTGAGCGCCGAGGAAGGCGACAAGCTGGAACAGCTGGCGCAAATGGAAGCCGCGCAGGACGAATTGAAGCGCTCCAGCGACGCCTTCACCGAGCGCGTCCAGCAACTGTCGGCCAAGCTGCAACTGGTCGGCCGGCAGATCGCCGACATGGAAGCCAAGCAACGCACCCTCGACGATGCCTTGCGCCGCCGTCAATTGCTCCCGGCGGACCTGCCATTCGGCACGCCATTCATGGACCCGGTCGACGATTCCATGGACAACCTGCTGCCGCTGCTCAACGACTATCAGGACAGCTGGCAAGGCCTGCTGCGTGCCGACGGCCAGATCGAAGCGCTGTACGCACAGGTTCGCCTCAAGGGCGTAGCCAAATTCGACAGCGAAGACGATATGGAGCGTCGCCTGCAACTGCTGATCAACGCTTACGCGCACCGCACCGATGAAGCCCTGACCCTGGGCAAGGCCCGCCGTGCAGCCGTGACCGACATCGCGCGGACGCTGCGTAATATTCGCAGCGACTACGATAGCCTCGAGCATCAACTGGCGCTGTTCAACCGCGAGATCAACAAGCGCCAGGTCTCCAACCTGCAAAGCTTCCGCATCGTGCTCGCGCCTAACAAGGAAGCGCTCAAGCACATCGACCAGATCATCCACAGCGCCGGCCAGTACGAAGAAGGCGAGACGCTGTCGGTGTTCGACCTGAGCCAGAGCGCGGAACAGGACAACAAGAACGAAGAAGCCAAGGAATACCTGGCACGGCTGGTAGCCGCCAACCACAACCAGCTCGGCCTCAAGGACTTGTTCGAACTGGCGTTCGAGATCACCAAGGTCAACGGTCAGCCGGTGATCCACACCGATATCGACGGCGCCGCGTCCAACGGCACCACCATGACCATCAAGGCGCTGACCAACATGTATCTGTTGCTGCACTTGATGGATCGTGACCTGGCCGGGCGTGTGCGCTTGCCGTACTACCTCGACGAGGCAGCGGACATCGACGAGAAGAACCAGGCAGCGCTGCTGGAAACCAGTCTGCAACTGGGCTTCGTGCCGATCCTGGCCAGTGTGAAGCCGCAAGTCTGCGCCAGTGTCGCCATCGACCTGGAAGGCGGCAGCGGCCCGGCCGGCATCTATATCGACGAAGCGGACTGGAAGTACATTCGCCGTCACGATCAGGTGAAGGCGGCGGTCAATGTCGAAGCGGATGAGCCGGAGCTGGATGCGGTTTGATTTGCTTTAACTGATGGCAACAAAAAGGCCGCGATCCGATAGGGATCGCGGCCTTTTTTGTGGGGGTTCTTTTAGCTTTTCTTTGTGTTTGACGGCCCCTTCGCGGGCGAGCCCGCTCCCACAGGAGATTGCAGCTTACATAGAATCTGTGAGCAACCGAAAACCCTTTGGGAGTGGGTTTGTCCGCGAAGGCGTCATTACAGGCAACCTATCAAACCCTGCTATTTACCGAGGGAAATCTTCGGCGCCCAGGTCAGCCATTCCTCTTCAAACTTATCGAACAGCGGGAATGTCTGCTCCGGCTGCGCTGCACCGCCCATGCGTTCGCCGTCCGGAGTGGCAAACGCGACGCCCCCCTGAATCATGGTTTCCAGCGACTCAGTACGCATCGTCGCGCCTTTGAACAGACCGACATCAAAATCAAAACCACTGGTATTCCAGAAGCGGGTACCGCTACGCACCAACGGCGCATATTTCGGTTCGATCAGAATGTGGATCAACACCCGATCCGCGGTCTGCCCCAGTTCATACCCGGTCACCTTGCCCACCGTGATCTCACGATACGTTACCGGCACTCCGGCCTTCAAAGAACCACGACGGGCAGCACTCAAGACAAGACTCAGCCCGGCTTCGGCCTTGGCGGTCTCGGGGGGAGTTGCCAGTGCGACAAAGTTTTTCTGCGGGCCAAGGTTCTTCAGTGCAGGCTGTACTTCGATGTACTGCCCTGTCACCAACGTCTCCAGATTCGACGTTTTGATCAGTCCCAGCTCCGGTTTGACCACCCAGAATTCGCTTCCGACCCGCGCAATACGTTCAGGCACTTCAGTGATGCGTGCAGTCAGCAGTACAGATTGCAGATCATCGCTGAGGTCGACGTCTTCGACCTTGCCGACATCCAGCCCTTTGTAGCGGATTGGTGTCCCGACGCGCAGGCCATCGGCACGGTCAACCTTCAGCGTGATCACCGCGCCTTTTTGCGTGGCGTCTTCATGGCTGGCGAACAACCGGAACCGTGGTATGCGCCTCTGCAACGGCGCCTTGGCCTCCGGTGTTTCGAAGGCAATGCCGCCGGCCATCAGGCTCTGCAACGACTCACTCTTGACTTGAATCCCGCCGGTCAGCCCGCCCGTCAGCGTTATGCCGCTGGCGTTCCAGAACCGGGTCGACGCGTTGACCAGATTTTCGTATTCCTTCTCGATGTGAACACCGATGACCAATTGGTTTTTCTTGCGCGAAAACTGATAGCTCTGAACCGACCCCACCTTGACCTGTTTGTAGAGAACCGGACTGCCGACTTCCAGCGAGCCGAGGTTTTCGGTGAACAGCACCAGGTGCAGGCCCGGCGAACGTAGATCCAGCGGCGGCGCTTTTGGCCGTGCCACGAACTCACGTTGCGGCGCAGCACCTTTGTCTCCGGGACGCACGGCGATGTAATTGCCTTTGACCAACGCCTCAAGGCCGGTAATGCCGGCAAGGGAGATCGAAGGTTTGACTACCCAGAACTGAGTGCCGTCGACCAGGTAGTCCTCGGCCAACGGGTCCAGCGTCAATTCGGCACTGGCGGTGGATAGATCCGGATCGACCTTGAGCGCCTTGAGCGTGCCGACCTGGATACCTTTGTACATGACCGGTGTCCGACCGGCCTGCAGGCCTTCGAAGTCACTGAGTTTGACCTTCACCTTGATCCCGGCCGCAGCCGCATCGAAGTCTTCGTAAAGACGGAATGGCAGGCTCGGGTCGGTGGGTGGACTGTCCTTGCGGTTTTCCGGTGTGGCGAAGGCAATACCGCCGGCAACGATGCTCGCCAGAGACTCGCTACGGACTTTCACACCGGACAGATTGGCGTCGATGCTGATACCGCTGGCGTTCCAGAAACGCGTGTGTTTACGCACCAGCTTGGCATAAGTCGGCTCGATGAAAACCTTGAGCTCAACGGTGCTCTGGTCCTCGGACAGCACAAAGCTTTTAATCTGACCGACCTTGATTTGCTTGTAGAACACCGGACTGCCGCGATTCAGCGAACCCAATCGATCGGCCTTGATTGTCAGGTGCAGACCCGGCTGCGCATCGGATAGCGGCGGCTCTTCAGCCAGCGCCTTGAACTTGCGGGTAGGCTCACCCTCACCCGGGCTGATCGCGACGTAGTTGCCCGAAACCAGCGTCTCCAAACCCGTAATCCCGGCCAGGGTCACGCTCGGCTTGACCAGCCAGAAGCGCGTGCTCGTACGCAGGTATTGCTCCACGTCCTTGTTCATCTCGACAGTGGCGATCACACCTTTGGAGCTGCCTTCATCATCGAGCTTGAGTGTCTTCACCTTGCCGACCGACATGCCTTTGTAGACCACTTCAGTCTTGTTGGCCTGGATGCCTTCACCGCTTTCGAAGCGCACCTGAATCTCGATGCCGGTTTCAGTATAGGCACGCCAGCCAAGCCAGCCGCCGATGATCAAGGCGATCAGGGGCAATACCCAGATCGCAGACCAGTTGGAGGCCGGTCGGGTTTTCGCTACAGGCAAATCAGTCATGGTCGTCGTCCGACTCCGTGTTATCCCAAATCAGTCGGGGATCGAAAGTTACTGCGGCAAGCATTGTCAGAATCACCACACTGGCAAACGCGATAGCGCCGAGATCCGCCTCGACACTGGCAAGCCGTCCAAAATTCACGACCGCCACCAGGATGGCGATCACAAAGATATCGAGCATCGACCAACGACCGATGAACTCGATAAAGCGATACATCCAGATGCGCTGCCGAGCCGAGAGTGGCTGGTGGCGTTGGACGGAGTACAGCAGCAGAGCGATACCTACCAGTTTGAAGGTAGGCACCAGGATGCTGGCAATAAACACCACAGCGGCAATGGGAATCATGCCGTGTTGAACCAGTTGAATTACACCGGACATGATGGTGCTGGGATCGCCTTTGCCCAGAGAACTCACCGTCATGATGGGTAATACATTGGCCGGTATGTAGAGAATTGCCGCGGTAATCAGCAATGCCCAAGTGCGCACCAGACTGTTCGGGCGCCGGGCATGAACCAGCGCACCGCAACGAGTACAGGTCTGCTCGTCGGTATCAGCTTCCTGCCTGTTCAATTCATGGCATTCCGCGCAAATCAGAATACCTGCATCAATCGCCCGCATGGGCATCCTCTCCTGACAGTGCCTGCCAGATCTGGTGAGGCGACATCACGACCTCCAACCAGACCTGAACCAATAACAAACCGATGAAGCAAGCCAGCCCGAGACCTACGGTCATGGCCGCCATATCTGCCAATTTGACGATCGCCACCAGTACGCCCATGAGGTAAACCTCGAGCATCCCCCAGTCTCGTAAATGGTGATAAATACGGTAGAGCAGCAAGCCGTAGCTGCGTCCAATATCGAAACGGATACTCAGCAGGACGACCAGTTGGCAAAGCAACTTGAGCAGCGGAATGCCCATGCTGCACAGGAACACAATCACGGAAACGCCTTGCATGTCCGTGTTGAAAAGGCCGACAACACCGCTCCAGACAGTATCTTGCGATGACTGCCCGAGTAGATTGAGCTGCATGATGGGTAAAAAGTTCGCCGGGACGAATAACAAAAGTGCCGCAATCACCAAGGCCAGACTGCGCTGCACGACGTTGTATCGATGGGCGTAAAGCTCGTAACCGCAGCGCGGGCACAGCGCTTTCTCGCCATGGGCGAGCTCGGGCTTGCGCATCAGCAAGTCGCACTCATGACATGCCACCAAATCGTCCAGCGGTAATTCTGACAGCCCGGAGGCGTCAACCGGATCTGGCATAAAGGCTCTGGCTCCGAAATAGTTGGACCTATTCTAGTGTCCCGAATAGAAAATAACTGTGCAAATTTGTGCGCGGGCTACCGTGCTTTTCTTGCACGCAAAACAAAACCCCTACCTGCATACGCAGATAGGGGTTTCGGAATTTAATCTTGACGATGACCTACTCTCACATGGGGAAACCCCACACTACCATCGGCGATGCATCGTTTCACTTCTGAGTTCGGGATGGGATCAGGTGGTTCCAATGCTCTATGGTCGTCAAGAAATTCTTGAGCTGACGCGTCTTGCGACGTTCCAGCGAATTGGGTATGCGATAGTTTGTGTGTTGTGCGAACTTTCGGTTCATTGCGTCTTCACACACCGCAATCTGGCCTTTCGACTCAAATTGCTTGGGTGTTATATGGTCAAGCCTCACGGGCAATTAGTATCGGTTAG
>NZ_JBSVWS010000018.1:0-55421 GCF_054071155.1 Pseudomonas sp. SDO5532_S415
CGTTGGGCTGCGAAGCGGCCCCAAAAAAGGGACTGCTGCGCAGTCCAACGGGAGCAAGCTCCCTCGCCACAGGTCATCATCGTTCGTTCGGTTTCATCAACCGGGCGATTTTTTCAGGCGATAGGCCAGCGCCGGACGCGTCATGCCCAGCAAACGCGCCGCTTCCGAGACGTTTTGCTGGCTACGCTCCATGGCCGCGTGAATCAGTGCGTCTTCCACCGAGTCCAGTGCGATACCGCTGTCGATGATCTTGTCGACCCAGTCCTGGCTGCACGACGGAGCCGTCTTGACCAGCCGCCCGTCACTGGCCAGGCCAATGCTTTCGGCCAGTTGCGGCGAATGCGGGAAGAGGGCGTCGACGGTGATGCTCTGGTTCTCGTCAGTGATGATCACGCCCCGTTCCATCAGGTTTTCCAGCTCGCGGATGTTGCCGGGCCAGTCATGGTTCAGGCACACCTGAAGGGCACGGTCAGACAAGCCCAGGGTCTTTTTCCGGTAGCTGGCGTGGAGTTTTTCCAGGAAGTGTTCGATCAACAGCGGGATGTCTTCGCGACGATCGCGCAAGGCCGGGATACGCACCGGGAATACGTTCAGGCGATAGAACAGATCGGCGCGGAAACGCCCTTGCCTGACCGCTTCTTCGAGGTCCTCGTGGGTCGCGGTGATGACCCGCACGTCGACCTTGCGGGTCTGTGAGTCACCGACCCGTTCCAGTTCCTGCTCCTGCAACACGCGCAGCAACGTGGCTTGCGCGCGCGGGGTCAATTCGACGATTTCATCGAGAAACAGCGTGCCGCCATTGGCCCGCTCGAAACGGCCCATGCGCGACTGTTGGGCGCCGGTGTAGGCGCCTTTTTCCACGCCGAACAATTCAGCCTCGATCAGGTCCGGCGGGATGGCGGCGCAGTTCAGTGCGATGAACGGCCCACCGGCGCGTTCACTGCGCAAATGCAGGCTGCGGGCGATGACTTCCTTGCCGACACCGGTCTCACCCAGCAGCAACACCGACGCCTTGCCCAGGGCCACCTTGTCGATCAGCGCGCAGGTGCGGCGGTAGATCGCCGACTGGCCGATGCCGTAGAACTTGCCGGCCTCGATCTGCAGGCGCTGGCGCATGTTCGCCACTTGCACCTGCAGCGCTTGCAGTTCATCGATGATTGGGTCGCTCTGGAAGTAACGCATGATCTCTTCGGCATCCTCCCATTGCTCGGCCGGCTTACCGATGATCCGGCAATGGGCATCGCCGCAACCGCGGCAGGTGACCTCCTTGTAGATGATTTGCCGGCCGACGAAAAACGAGCTGTAGCTGATGGCGTAACCGAGCAGCATCCAGCACACCGGCTGGTCGGAGTGAAGGTTTTCGGTCTGGCAATTTTCCACTTCGAAGGAATCCTGCCACTCGATCTCGGCGTAGAACTGACCGTTGGCCAGATCGATGTCGATGGTCTGCGGGATGACATTGACCATGCCCTTGAGCGAGTGCAGTTGCGGACCGGTGAAGAACATTTCCAGGTCGCTGCCCTGGGGCCGCAACTTGCGCGCCAGCTCGGCGTCCTTGAGCCCGGACTGATAGCCCAGGCGCAGGAAAAATCCCTTGGCGCGCTCGACGCCGAGCATCTCGATCAGCTCGCGCCTGCACGACGCCATCATCGAAACCTGGATCAACAGCATGCGTTGCTCGTTCAGCCAGATCTTGCCCTCGCTCCCGTGAAAGCGAACCTGGTCGCTCAGGTCCTTGAGTGACGGCGGATGTTGGGAAGCCTTGTACGTGGTGATCATTCAGTGCGCCCCTGGGGTTGTAGTTATTGGGGTGGTGACGCGTTCCGCTCAGGCCATGGCGGTTTTTTTTACGCATCGTAGCGGCCCGTTTTTTTTAGGCAAGGCAAGGTCGCTTTTTCTTTTTCTAAGCGGCCTGAAAGCGAGTGAAAAGTCAATCGCCGCGTGATTGATTCATTTGCTCGAAAGCGCTGGAGACGATTGAGCAAATGATCAATTTGCCGGTTCACGGGAGGGGTTCTTCACAGGGGAGTGATGGTTCGCGTGCTTCGAAAGTGAGTAGTAACTATCTGTTTTATAACGAATAAAAAATCAGTTTCAGTCGATTTTCCCGCACTGGCACCCTTGTTGCTCCGTACCCCGAACATAACAAGGGAGTACCCGAGCATGAGCCAACCTGGCAGCACTTTCGATCAGATGCCGCGCTACATCCGTGTACGCAGCGGGCCTGATGACACTTTCGTCGAATTCGATTTCGCCATCGGTTTTCCCGACCTGTTTGTCGAGCTGGTGCTGCCGCGTCAGGCATTCCGCCAGTTCTGCGAAAACAACCGCGTGCAGCACATGGATGCGCAGATGTCCGAAGCCCTCGACGCCGATGCGCGCAAGTGGCGCTACGGCGAAACCCGCGACGCTGACTAGCCACCCATTGCCAAAAAAACAATAACCACAGGAGTCCACTCCATGAGTGTCGAGATCAAGACGACCACCGTCGAGACGATCCGCAACACCTTCAGCCACACCCGTCGCCGGTTTGGCGACAAGGTCGCCAGTCGTTATCAGGAAGCCAGTTTCGACCTGGAATCGGCGACCAATTTCCACTACCGGCCGCTGTGGCAGCCGGACAAGCTGCTCAACGATGCCACCCGCACCGCGGTGGTGATGGCCGACTGGTATGCCGTCAGTGACCCGCGCCAGTACTACTACGGCGCTTACGTCCAGGCCCGGGCCAAGATGCAGGAAAACGCCGAGCACGATTACGCCTTCTGCGAAAAACGCGACATGCTCGCCAGCCTGTCCAGCGCCAACATCCAGCTGATCAGCAAGCTGCTGTTGCCCCTGCGGCACGCCGAAATGGGCGCGAACATGAACAACAGCAACATCGCCGCCGATGGCTTCGGTACCAGCGTGACGCAGATGCA
Source organism: Pseudomonas sp. SDO5532_S415 (assembly GCF_054071155.1). Taxonomy (NCBI): domain Bacteria; kingdom Pseudomonadati; phylum Pseudomonadota; class Gammaproteobacteria; order Pseudomonadales; family Pseudomonadaceae; genus Pseudomonas; species Pseudomonas sp. SDO5532_S415. The sequence continues at coordinate 2,919 of NZ_JBSVWS010000018.1, forward strand.
CATGTTCCAGGCCATGGATCGCCTGGGCATCGCCCAGTACCTGTCGCGGATCGGCCTGATGCTCGATGACGGCGACGTCCTGCTGCTGGCCCAGGCCAAGCAGCAGTGGCTCAACGATCCGGCGTGGCAGGGCATGCGCCGCTACGTCGAGGACACCCTGGTGGTGCGTGACTGGTTCGAATTGACCGTGGCACAGAACCTGATCAGCGACGGCCTGGTTTACCCGCTGCTGTTCCACAAACTCGACGAACAACTGACGGCCAATGGCGCCGGGCAAGTCGGCATGCTGACTGAGTTCATGCGCCTGTGGTTCGCCGAAAGCCAGCGCTGGGTCGATGCGCTGCTCAAGACGGTGATCAACGAAAGCCCGGCCAACAAGGACCTGGTCCAGGGCTGGGTCGATCACTGGAGCCAGCGTTCGGTTAATGCACTGCAACCGCTGGTGGGGCTCGGTCTCGATGAGTCGGCGCTGGACGCCGTGTGCAGCGAGTTCAGCGCTCGCTTGAAAAAACTCGGCCTCACAGGAGCCCGCCCATGACTTCACTGGTTTACATGAACCTGCAGGACACCGACTACGCGCGCTCGATCGTCGACGCGATCGTGCAGGACAACCCCCATGCCGAGATCCAGCACCAGCCTTCGATGATCCGCATCGAAGCCGAGGGCCGCCTGGACATTCGGCGCGACACGGTGGAACAGCTCACCGGCAGCCCCTGGGATATCCAGGAAATGCTGATGTACGTGATCACCCTCGGCGGCAACGTCGTGGAAGAGGACGACAGCTTTTCCCTGTACTGGAACAGCTGATCACGCCTGTAGCCACTGATCCATAACAAGAATTCGGGAGCGCCATCATGGCCGTGAAAAAACGCCTCAATGCCAAAGAAAAATACCGCTGCATGACCCGTGACCTGGACTGGGAGCCGAGCTACCAGACCCATGAGGACATCTACCCTCACGAGCGTTTCGAGGGGATCAAGATCACCGATTGGGACAAGTGGGAAGACCCGTTCCGCCTGACCATGGACACCTACTGGAAATACCAGGCCGAGAAAGAGAAAAAGCTCTACGCGATCTTCGATGCGTTCTCGCAGAACAACGGCCATACCACGCTGTCGGACGCCCGTTATGTCAACGCGCTGAAGCTGTTCCTCTCGGGCGTGACGCCGCTGGAGTACCAGGCCTATCAAGGCTTCGCCCGGGTCGGCCGGCAGTTCAGCGGCGCCGGTGCGCGGATCGCCTGCCAGATGCAGGCCATCGACGAACTGCGCCACGTGCAGACCCAGATCCATGCCATGAGTCACTACAACAAGCACTTCAATGGCCTGCATGATTTTGCCCACATGCACGACCGCGTGTGGTTCCTCTCGGTGCCCAAGTCGTTCTTCGAGGATGCGCGTACCGCTGGCCCGTTCGAATTCCTCACGGCGATTTCGTTTTCGTTCGAGTACGTACTGACCAACCTGTTGTTCGTGCCCTTCATGTCCGGCGCGGCATTCAACGGCGACATGGCCACGGTCACCTTCGGTTTCTCCGCGCAGTCCGACGAAGCCCGGCACATGACCCTGGGCCTGGAAGTGATCAAATTCCTGCTGGAGCAGCACGAAGACAACGTGCCGATCATCCAGCGCTGGATCGACAAGTGGTTCTGGCGCGGTTACCGCCTGCTGACGCTGGTGGGGATGATGATGGACTACATGCTGCCCAACAAAGTCATGTCCTGGTCCGAAGCCTGGGGCGTGTACTTCGAAGAGGCCGGCGGTGCGCTGTTCAAGGACCTGGAACGCTACGGCATCCGTCCGCCCAAGCATGTCGAAGAGGCGAATATCGGTAAGGACCACGTCAGCCACCAGGCCTGGTCGATCTTTTACCAGTACAGCCAGGCGACCAACTTCCACACCTGGATGCCGACTGACGAAGAGCTGGATTGGCTGTCTTCCAAATATCCAGACACCTTCGACAAGATCTACCGCCCACGCTTCGAGCACTGGCGGGCGCTGCAAGAGAAGGGCGAGCGCTTCTACAACCCGACCCTGCCGATGCTTTGCCAGATCTGCCAGATCCCGCTGGCGTTCGGCGAACCGGATGACCCGACCACCCTCAGCCATCGCAGCGCCGAACACGAAGGCGAGCGCTATCACTTCTGCTCCCAGGGCTGCTGCGACATCTTCGAATACGAGCCGACCAAGTACATCCAGGCCTGGTTGCCGGTGCACCAGATCCTGCAGGGCAATTGCGGTGGCGGCGACGTGGAGTCGGTGGTACGCGACTACTACAACATCAACCCCGGCCAGGACAACTTCGAATACCTGGGCTCGACCGAGCATCGACGCTGGCAGGACTGGCACCCCAACGATCGCAACAGCGCGCCGGCCAAGGCCGGCTGACACAACCAAGATCCACTGTGGGAGCGAGCCTGCTCGCGAAGGGGCCATGTCAGTCGACATGTGTGCTGAATGACACACCGCTTTCGCGAGCAGGCTCGCTCCCACATTCAACCTCACAAAAATAAGGAAAAGATCATGCCCGTGACAGCCATCGGCGCCTACAACGCCCAACCCCTGGACCGCCAGGAGAATTTCAACGGCCTGCAACTGGTGTACCTGTGCTGGGAAAAACACCTGATGTTCTGCTCCCCGTTTACCTTTCCGCTGCCACCGGCCATGCCGTTCAGCGACTTCATCGAACAGGTGGTCAAGCCCTCGATTGCCCGGCACCCGGACGCGGCGCGGGTTGATTTCAGCCAGGCGCTGTGGCGCCTCAACGATCGGCCGTTCACCCCCGATAACGTGGCGAGCCTGATCGCCAACGGCATCGACCACAAGAGCCTGCTGCACCTCGACACCCCTGGCTTGCACGGCATAGCCGGCAGCTTCAACTGAGGACACGGCCATGAGTTACCAAGTCACGATCGAACCCACTGGCGAACAGATTGAAGTGGAAGAGGGGCAGACCATCCTCCAGGCCGCATTGCGCCAAGGCGTGTGGCTGCCGTTTGCCTGCGGCCATGGCACTTGCGCCACCTGCAAGGTCCAGGTGCTGGAAGGCGAAGCGGACCTGGGCGCGGCGTCGTCCTTTGCGCTGATGGACATGGAGCGCGATGAGGGCAAAGTGTTGGCGTGCTGTGCGATCCCGCAAAGCGACATGGTGATCGAGGCCGATATCGATGCGGACCCGGATTTCCTCGGGCATCCGGTCGAGGACTATCGCGCGGTGGTCAGCGCGCTGGTGGACCTGTCACCCACCATCAAGGGTGTGCACCTCAAGCTCGACCGGCCGATGGCGTTCCAGGCCGGTCAGTACATCAACCTGCAATTGCCGGGGATCGAAGGCACCCGGGCGTTCTCACTGGCCAATCCACCAAGCCGTGCCGATGAAGTCGAGCTGCATGTGCGACGGGTCGAAGGCGGGCTGGCCACCGGCAAGATTCACGATGAGTTGAAGGTCGGCGATGCGGTTGACCTGTCCGGACCCTACGGGCAGTTTTTCGTACGCACTTCGCAAGGTGGCGACTTGATTTTCATCGCTGGCGGCTCCGGGTTGTCGAGCCCGCAGTCGATGATCCTCGACCTGCTGGAAGCCGGCGATACCCGCCAGATCGTGCTGTTCCAGGGCGCGCGCAATCGCGCCGAACTGTACAACTGCGAACTGTTCGAGGCACTGGCCCGGGATCACGCCAACTTCACCTATGTGCCGGCGCTCAGCCAGGCGGTCGAGGATCCTGAATGGACGGGGTTCAAGGGCTATGTGCACGACGCCGCCCGGCATCATTTCGACGGTCGCTTCAGCAACCGCAAGGCCTACCTGTGCGGGCCGCCGGTGATGATCGATTCAGCCATCACCTGCCTGATGCAGGGCCGGCTGTTCGAACGCGACATCTTCATGGAGCGCTTCTACAGCGCCGCCGACGGAGGCGAATCGACCCAGCGTTCGGCACTGTTCAAAAGAATCTGAGTACATACAAACCTGAGACCTGCACAGCTTCCCTGTGGGAGCGAGCCTGCTCGCGAAGGGGCCGGCACATCCAACATCAGTGTCGCAGGCCAGTACGCATTCGCGAGCAGGCTCGCTCCCACAGAAGCCAATAACAACAATAAAGGTTGAACTGCATGACTCGCACAGCAACAAAACTGATCGTGACCGCTGCACTGACGGCCTTGCCTCTGGCAGCCCACGCCACTGAAGGTGGCGGCACTTCCTACCCGTTGGGTGCGGAAAACTACCTGTCCGGGGCGATGCCGCCACCGGGTTTCTACGGGCAATTGTTCGTCACTCACTATGAGGCCGATAACCTGCGCGGCAACGACGGCCGTAAACTGCCGGTGGATTTTCGCGTACGCGCCAACGCCATCACCGCGCGGCTGATCTGGGTCAGCGACTACACCTTGTTCGGCGCCAGCGTGGCGCTTCACGCGATCGTGCCGCTGGTGGATCTCAAGGTTGAACTCAACGGCCAGTCGCAAAGCAAACAAGGCTTGGGCGATGTGATCTTCGGCCCGGCGCTGGGCTTTCACCACAGCGAAAAGTTCCACAGCATCCTCGCCCTGGACATGATCGCTCCGACCGGTCGCTACGACCGTGGCGACCTGGCCAACACCGGGCGCAATTACTGGGTCATCGAGCCGGTCTACGCCCTGTCGTACATCGACCCGAACGGGCTCAACCTCGATGCCAAGATCATGTATGACTTCAACCGCGAAAACCCGGCGACCGACTACCGCTCGGGGCAGGAATTTCATGTCGACTATGCCGTTGGCTGGGGGCTGGGCAATGGTTGGGTACTGGGCGTCGGCGGCTACTACTATCGACAGGTCACCGACGACCGCCAGAACGGCGAGACAATTGAAAACAACAAGGGGCGCTCGCTGGCCATCGGGCCGTCGATCAAATACACCAGCAAGGCGGGGTGGATTGTCACGGGGAAGTGGGAGCAGGAAACCGGCGTGCGTAACCGGGCGCAGGGCAATGCGTACTGGATGAAGCTGACCGTGCCGTTTTGAGCGTGTGACCACTGCAGAACCCTGTGGGAGCGAGCCTGCTCGCGAAAGCGGCGTATCAGACACATCAATATTGGATGTGCCGACACCTTCGCGAGCAGGCTCGCTCCCACATGCTATTTATTTGCCGGCAGACAGCGGCGGGGTGCGCGGCGGAATCTGGCGCTTGCTGCCGGTCGATTCGAACGCCGCCGCAAAGCGCAGCAGTGCCGAGTCGTCATAGGCCCGGCCGGCAAAGGTCAGCCCGACCGGCATGCCGATGTCCGGCATGACGCCCATGGGCACGGTCACCGTGGGCACGCCCAGGTGGCGGATCGCGAGGTTGCCGTTGGCCACCCAGATACCGTTGCTCCAGGCGATATCCGCGGACGCCGGATTGACATCGGCATCCGCCGGGCCGACGTCGGCCACCGTCGGGAACAGCACCGCGTCCAGGCCCAGCCGATCCATCCATTGCTCGAGATCGATCTTGCGGGTCTTTTCAAGCCCGCGCAGTCCGTCAGGCACTGTGCTGATCCGGTCCCACGGGGTAATACCGCGTTCGGCCATCTTCACGTACTCGTCCATACCGGCCGCCAGGTCGCCCTCGCGGTTGGGCAGGGTTCCCGGGTCGTGGGGGAAAATCAGCGGACCGTTGACGTCCACCAGGCGATTCAACTTCGGATCGCCGTTGGCTTGCAGGAAGTCATCGAAGGCCCATGCCGTCAGGTCCCACAGTTCGTGATGCAAGAACTCCTTGGACACGATCCCGCGGTTGAACACGGTCGGCGCGCCAGGACGATCGCCCTCGCAGTTGGATACCAGCGGGAAATCCACTTCGAGCACTTCGGCACCGGCGGCTTCCAGGGCCTGGCGTGCGGATTGCCAAAGGCCGATCACCGAGTCACGGGTGTTGATGCGCTGACCAGTCGGGCCACCGATACCCGGTGCTTCGCTGGTGCCCGCTTCAGGGTCGGCGTTGATGTACATCTTTGGCACACCGAAGCGCTTGCCAGCGAGGGCATCGGACTTCACGGCCAGTTCCTGATAGGAGGCGGGACGCACCGAATCAACGCTCGGAATCGGCACCCAGGGTTGCAGGCGCCACAGGTCGCCACGGGAATCCGGGTCCTCGGCCACCACCACGTCGAGGATTTCGAGCAGGTCGGCCATGGTCCTGGCGAACGGCACGACCACGTCCATGGTCGGCGTCAGCGGCCAGTTGCCACGCACCGAGATCACCCCGCGCGAAGGCGTGTAGGCGCACAAACCGTTGTTCGACGCCGGGCCGCGTCCGCTCGACCAGGTTTCTTCGGCCAGGCCGAAGGCAGCGAAACTGGCGGCGGTGGCCGTGCCGGCCCCGTTCGACGAACCCGAAGCGAACGGAGCCGTGAGGTAGGCAGCGTTGTACGGGCTCTCGGCACGACCGTAGACCCCACGCTGCATGCCGCCATTGGCCATCGGCGGCATGTTGGTCTTGCCCAGGCAGATCGCCCCGGCGCCGCGCAGCCGTTCGATGGTGAATGCATCGCGGTGGGCAATCAGGTCCTTGAAGGCGGGGCTGCCTGAAGCGGCAGTCAAGCCTTTGACCAGGTAACTGTCCTTGGCCGTGTAAGGAATGCCGTCGAGCGGACCCAGCGTCTGGCCCTTGGCCCGACGGGCATCGGACGCCTGCGCTTCCTGGAGTGCATCCGGGTTGCGGACTACCACGGCATTGAGCGCGGTCGGGGTAGCGGGGCCGTCGTAGGCGTCGATGCGGGCGAGGTAAGCCTCAACCAACTCGACAGCCGTGGTTTGACCTGACTCGAGTGCAGTACGCAATTGGGCAATGGAAACTTCGGTGACTTCGATCATGCGGTTACCACCGGCTGCTGATGTGGATTGCGGTGAGTGTTTGCCTCAGGGGGAAACTTGAGCACAGGGACATCACTTCTCTGAAAAGGGTTTTCAAGACGGTACGGGTTGCACAGCCTTACGCGGCGGCATCGGGATTTCAACCCTTGGCGTTCTATTTTGCACCAAGCCGTGGTGGGCTCGATTAACAAGTAGCTGTTTTAAAAGAAAAATTGTGATCGATGGGGCTTCCCAGTTGAAGTAAAAGTTGGTAAATTTCCGCGCATTCCAGCACAGCCCGTTAAACAGGCGGTGAAAAAGGAATCGAGTGCCAGGCACTCATCGCAGTATCTGCAGGGGCGTCGCCAAGCGGTAAGGCAGCAGGTTTTGATCCTGCCATGCGTTGGTTCGAATCCAGCCGCCCCTGCCATCTTCAAGAAACGCCAGTTCCGACAGGGACTGGCGTTTTTTTATGCCCGCATACTTGGCTCGGCATGCCCTCACTCCCGCCATCGTGGTTTAACGGGGCGTCTGGATCAAAAGCAAAAGCGAGGCGGCCTTAAAGCCGACCTGGTTTTGGCGGATGTATTCATTTCACTGTGGGAGCGAGCCTGCTCGCGAAGGACGTCAACGATTACGCGCCCTGACTGGATGATCGCGTTGCCTGGACGCTCATCGCGAGCAGGCTCGCTCCCACAGGGGAACACGGGTATCTACAAAAATCAGGTCGGCTTTAAGGCCGCCTCGCTTTGGCTGTGGAGGTGTACGGCTCCTCCAGATCCATCCGGACACGGATATTGGCCATTTCGATCTCCTTTTGGCCTGCCTCACGCTGTGAACCGTCCAGGCTGTCAGCAAGAATCGAAACGGGCCGCTGACTCAGCAGTACCGCCTGAATCCATAACCAGAATCTTGATCATCTTTGCCCTTGGCTATTCTTTAGGCCGCTGCCGTTTACGAAAAACAAAAACCAACGAGCTGACATTGGGGAACTGATCCATGGAAACCATGAAACGCATCCTGGGCGCCACGGTTTGTGGGCTGACGCTGCTGGCCAGCGCGGTGCACGCCGAACAGCGCGAGTTGAGGGTTTATAACTGGGCGGACTACATCCTGCCGTCCGTACCCAAGGATTTCGCCGAGAAGACCGGCATCAAAGTGACCTGGGACACTTTCGACACCAACGAGTCACTGGAAGCCAAGCTGCTGACCGGCAACTCCGGATACGACCTGGTGGTGCCATCGAACCAGTTCATCGAAACCCAGATCAAGGCCGGCGTGTTCCAGAAACTCGACAAGTCGAAGCTGCCCAACTGGCAGCATCAGGACCCGGCACTGCTCAAGCTGCTCGACGCCAACGATCCCGGCAACCAATACGGCGTGCCTTACATGTACGGCACCGTGCTGATCGGCTTCAACCCGGCCAAGGTCAAGGCGGCGCTGGGCGAGAATGCGCCGGTCGATAGCTGGGATCTGGTGTTCAAGCCGGAAAACATGCAGAAGCTCAAGGCCTGTGGCGTGGCGATGCTCGACTCGCCTTCGGAGATCCTGCCGTTGGCCCTGCATTACCTGGGACTGGACCCGAACAGCCAGAAACCGGAGGACTACGAAAAAGCCAAGGCGCTGATGCTGAAGGTTCGCCCTTACGTCACCTACTTCAACTCCGCCAAGTACATGACCGACATCGCCAACGGTGACATTTGCGTGGCCATCGGTTACTCCGGCAGCTTCTACCAGTTCGGCAACCGCGCCAAAGAAGCGGGCAACGGCGTGGTGGTCGACTGGCGTTTGCCGAAGGAGGGCGCACCGATCTGGTTTGACACCTTCGCCATTCCCAAAAGCGCGAAAAACGTTGAAGAAGCCCACGAGTTTCTCAACACCTTGCTCGATCCGAAAGTCATTGCGCCGATCAGCGACTTCCTCGGTTACCCGAATGCCAACAAGGATTCGCTGGCGCTGATCAACAAGGAGATCACCGGTAACCCGAACCTGACACCGACCCCCGAGGCGCTGAAAACCCTGTATGTCGTGCAGCCGTTGCCGCAGAAGATGGAGCGGGTGCGTACGCGGGTCTGGACGGCGATCAAGTCCGATAAATAATTTCGTACTGCACCAAACCCTGTGGGAGCGGGCTTGCCCGCGATGGCTGCGCCACATTCAACTTTGATGTTGTCTGGCACATCGCTTTCGCGAGCAGGCTCGCTCCCACACTGAATGTGCGATCAGCGTCAGAAGGTCGGGGTGTACTTCACGCTGAACATCACATTGCGCGGATCACCGAAGTTGTTGTTGCCATTGGTTTGGCTGTATCCGGCGGTGTAGTAATGCTTGTCGAACAGGTTGTTGGCATTCAATGCCAGTCCGATCTCCGGTGTCAGCTGGTAGCCGACACGGGCACTCCAAACAGTGTAACCCGGTACCTCGAAGCTGTTGTCGTAGGCCAGCGTCTGGCTTTGGGTGGTGAAGCCCAGGCCGGTGCTGACACGGTTCCAGTCGCCACTGAACTGGTAATCGCTCCAGACCCGCAGCATATGTTTAGGCGTCCATGTGCTGAAGACTTTGCCTTCGTTGTCCGGGTCCTTGAGGTACTTGGTCGTGTTGTAGGTGTAACCGGCAAACAGTTGCAGGCCGGTGAGTACTTCGCCGCTGATCTCTGCGTCGATCCCCTGGCTGCGGACTTTCCCCGCTGCCGTCGAGCAGTACCAGCCGTCGCACGCAAAGCCCGAAGCCAGGTCGTTGAGGGCACGGTTTTCCTGGTTATAACGGAACACGGCCAGGGAGGTGTTGACCCGGCCATCCATCAGCTCGCCCTTGAGGCCGACTTCGTAGTTGCTACCGCTTACCGGTTTGAGCACAGAACCGCTCGCGTCGCGCACGGTTTGTGGCTCGAACACATCGGTGTAGCTGGCATAGACCGCCCATTCGCGGTTCAGGTCATAGATGATGCCGGCGTAGGGTGTGACTTCCCCGGTTTCATTCGCGGTGCTTTCAGGGTTGGGGGTGGCAACGTCGCTGAACGCGGCCTGGGTCCACGATTTGTAGCTGTAGTCGTACCAGCTGACCCGTGAACCGAGCACCAATGTCAGCGGTTCGATCGGCTTGACACGCCAGCTGCCATACAGGCCTTTCTGGCGAATGTCGTATTTGCTCGGTGTACCTCGGCCACCGGCGGTATTGATCAAACTGTCGTAGCTGATTTCGGGACGGTTGTGATTAATGCCGAAGAGGGTGTCGGTGCTGTCATTGAAGGTTCGGGCGAAGCGGTCGTCCGACGTCAACTTTTCATAGTTGCCACCCACCATGACTTCATGCTGCATGGACAGGGCGTCGAAGTGGCCGATGAGATTCATGTCCAGACCGATTTTGGTCGAATCGAAATCCGTCACGAAATCGGCGTACTGCACGCCGCTGCCATCGGGTTCCAGGCCATCGTCGATACTTTGCACGCGCTGGTTTTTCGCCTTGTTGTCTTCCGTCATGCGCACTGCGCCGACCTTGAATGCCCAGTCTTCGTTGAAGCGATGCTCCAGATCGGTGTAGACGGTGGTGACATCGATGTCCGAGTGGTTCCAGCGCGCGCCGGTGTAGGTTGAGCGCGACAAGTCGACGGTTTTGCCATTGGCGTAGCGTGGCAAGCCGCGGATCATGGGTCGTGACTCGCCATCGGAGTGGCTGACTGCCAGGCCTAGCGTGGTGTCCTCGCGCAGATCAAAGTCCAGCGCGCCGTAGAGCGAGTGAGTCTTGCTCCACTCATAGTCGATGAAGGAGTCGCTCTGATCCTCGTCGGCCACGAAACGCCCACGTATCGTGCCGCTCTGGTTCAGCGGTCCGCCAGCGTCCAGTTGCAGGCCGTAGTGATCCCAGGAACCGGCCTTGCCGGTGACGGTCACGGTCGGTGTGCTCTGGCCGCGCTTGCGCACCAGGTTGATGGCGCCGCCGGGGCTGCCGGTGCCTTGAAGCAGGCCGGACGCACCACGCAATACTTCCATGCGATCGAAGAAAATCAGGTCCTGGGTGGCCCAGTTGCCCAGTGCATAGGAGTTACGCAGGATCGGCACACCGTCGTACTGCCAGTCATCAATCTGGAAGCCGCGGGAGGTCAGGACCATGCCCTTGCCCACGCCTTGAACGCCGACCAGCCCGGTGGTCTTGTTGGCCGCATCCTTGAGGTCGGTCAGGTCTTGATCGTCCATTTGTTTGCGGGTCATCACGGTGATCGACTGCGGAATTTCCTTGAGCGTGTGGGTGCCCTTGCCGATGGTCACCGCCCGCGCGGCATAGGAACCCGAGCCTTCGGTGGTGGCGTCGGCGCTGCGCTCGACGATGTTGGTCGCCCCCAATTGCAGCGCCGTGCTGCTGCTCGCGGCGGGCTCGACGCTGAAGTTGCCCTGTTCGGTCACTCGCAACTGCAGGCCGCTGCCTGACAGTGCCGTTCGCATGGCCTGCTCAGGTGACATCTGGCCGATGACGGCAGGCGCCTGTTTGCCCTGCACCAGCGATGGCTCCAGCGAGACGATCTGCCCGCTCTGGCTGGCGATCGCGTTCAGCGTGCTGGCCAGGGGGCCGGCGGGCAGATTGAAGGGCAGGGTCTGGGCCTGTACCAGGCCAGGACCTGCCAGGCTTGCCAGGGCAACGGCTACGGAAAGCGAGTGGGACCACGGGTTGAACACAGCATTCTCCTGAAGGTGTAAGTGTCAGGAGATAGGTGGGATGAGAAATGAAAACCAGACACGAATAAGAGTTATTTTCATAAAAATTATTGTCTGGATGATTTTGCACGGATCAGCGTCAGCCAAGGGCTGTAGTGGTCCACCCGGATCGGCAGGGTTTCAGCCAGGGCGTTGAAGGCCCGGTCGGGGTCGTTGAGCGGAAACACGCCCTGGACCCGCAAGTCGCGAATCTCGGGTGATACGCGGACAAATCCACGGCTGTAGGGCCGCAGGGCGTTGACGACCTTTTCCAGTGGTTCGTCCAGAACGTTCAGTCGTCCGCTGAGCCAGTCGGCACGATAGCGCTGATCACCGGCGACAGGTTCGATGCGCCGCGCGTAGAGCAGGGCGGATTCTCCCTCCTGCACGTTTCGCCGGGTGCCATCGAAGAGACTGGCCTGGACTGAATGCTCCAGCACCACCACTCGACTGGCGTCTTGTTCCTGGGCGACCAGGAAGCGTGTACCCAACGCCCGCACTTCGCCTTGTGCGGTGCGCACGCGCAAGGGACGCTGAGGATCGGCCGCCACCTGAATGACCAGTTCGCCATGACGCAGGATGATCAACCGCTGTTGGTCGTCGAACTGCAGATCCACCGCACTGTCGGCGTTGAGGCTCAAGCGACTGCCGTCCGCCAGGTTGAACGCCTTGCGCTGCCCGCGCCCGGTGTGCAGATCAGCGAACAAGGAATCGCCCAGCGGGCTGCGCGCACCCAGCCATAATCCGCCACCGATCAGGCCCAGGCCGGCGATCACACGCAGGGCATCACGCCGTGAACGATGAGGCTGCAATAGCAGTTGGCGGGCATGTTCGGTCTGGCCGGGCAAACGTCGATCAAGGGCACGCACCGTATTGAACGAGCCACCCAGACGCTCCTGTAATTGTGCCCAGGCCTGGGCGTGTGCAGGGTCCATGCTCAGCCAGGCATTGAAACGTTCCTGTAGTGCGGCCGTGGGTGTATCGGCGCGCAGGCGCACCATCCAGTCGATGGCCTGCTCGCTGACAGGATCGAGGCGCGGCTTGCTCATGATGCCGACTCGCTCAGATAGCACTGGCGCAACGCTTGTTTCATGTAGCGGCTGACGGTGCGTTCCGACAGGCCCAGCTTGTCTGCGATCGCCACGTAACTCAGACCGTCCAGCTGGCTATAGAGGAAAGTTGCCTTGACCACCATGGGCAAGCCATCCAGCGCGCGGTCAATGGCCACCAGGGCTTCGATCAGCAACAGTTGTTCTTCCGGCGAGGGCGCCAGCAACTCGGGCACGGTGGACAGGCGTTCCAGATAAGCCAGTTCCAGCTTGCGCCGGCGATAGCGGTCGAAAACAAGCCTTCGGGCGATGGTCGAGAGGTAGGCGCGAGGCTGTTCGATGCTGTCGGGATCGACGCGGGCCATCAGCATCTGGCAAAACGTATCGGCGGCGGTGTCCTCGGCGTCCGCGTGATTGTGCAGCCGTCGCTGAATATATTGCAGCAGCCAACGGTGGTGGTCGCTGAAAAAATAGCTCAGCTTGCGGGTCGAAGGAGGTTGCACCGGTCGTCTTTCCAGATGTTAGTGTAAATCGTTCTCAATATTACCTGTGCGATGAGAGGCGCCGCAATCTTTGGCTGCGTGGAATCTGGATGATGCGACGGAGGTGCCTGTAGGAGCAGCCGGTCGACGCTCGATTGCTCGCGATGGTCGTCAACGATAACGCGTGTTAACTGTCTAAACGCGGTGCTTTCGAGTCCATCGCGAGCAAGCTCGCTCCTACAGGTGTTCATTTATCGGCATTCGTCGTGCGAATGAGGTTGTTGCGCAACGCCACGACAGCCTTCTGCATCTGCACGAAGTCATCGGGATCAAGGCCGGTCTGCGGGAAGCCGTCTTCGGTCAGGCCTTCGCGCAGCTTTCGGCCTTCTTTGGTCAGGCTGATGCGCACCTGGCGTTCATCTTCCGGGTCGCGCTGGCGCAGCAGATACCCCATCGCCTCAAGCTTTTTCAGGATCGGCGTCAGGGTGTTGGATTCGAGAAACAGTTTTTCACCGAGGCTGCCAACGGTCTGGTTGTCTTCCTCCCACAGCGCAACCAGGGTGATGTATTGCGTGTAGGTCAGGCCGAGCCGTTCGAGCATCGGCTTGTAGGCCTTGCCGAAGGCGAGGTTGGTGGAATAGACCGCAAAACACAGGAAGTCGGAAAGCTTGAGATCCAGGGCGGATGGCTTGTCGGTGGTTTTCATGGGTGATCTCTTTGGCCGATCTTGACAGGCTGAAACTATACGTCGGATGCGATGGAGTCGGAAGTGCTCGAACCCGTCGGTCGCCTCAAGCCGCGTAAAGGCCGACGGCCGGTTCACCAGGGAAATACCTGGCAAACCGACCGTAGGGTGCGTTACGCGGTGACGACATTCAGGGTGACGTCGATGTTGCCGCGGGTTGCCTTGGAGTACGGGCAGATGGTGTCCGCCTTGTGCGCCAGTTCGGTGGCGACGCCATGGTCCAGGCCAGGTGCACGCAAGGTCAGGCGAGCCTGGAGGAAGTACTCCGCACCGGTCTGGCCCAGATCGACTTCGATATCGACCGCCAGATCCGCCGGCAGTGTCACCTTCGCTTGCTGGGCGGCCAGACCCACGGCGGCGATGTAGCAGGCCGACCATGCGCCAGCGAACAGTTGCTCGGCTTTCGGGTGCGGCTGGACGCCGCTGAACACGTGTGCCGGAGTGGCGCTGCCGGGCGACGAAAGTTCGATGTCGAGGCTGCCGTTATGGCCGCGCGAGGTGGTGCCGGCGCTGCTGTGGGTGGTATGGGTTTTGCCGCTGGCCAGTACTTTTTCGATTTTGCTCATGATAATTCCCTCGGGTTAACAGTCTGTATTGTTCGTGTGCGCTTGCATCGCATGCGATATTAATGCCGCAACAAAACATTTACGCCGTGATTACGTTCAGGGCAACGTCGATATTGCCGCGTGTTGCTTTGGAGTAAGGGCAGATGGAATCGGCGATGTGCGCCAACTCGGTCGCGACATCCTGTGCCAGCCCCGGCACACGCAGGGTCAGTCGGGCCTGAAGGAAGTAGGCCGGACCAGTCTGGCCCAGGTCGACTTCGATGTCGACGGCCAGATCAGCTGGCAAGACGATGTTGCGTTCCTGGGCCACCAGACCGACCGCGGCGGTGTAGCAGGCCGACCAGGCGCCGGCGAACAGTTGTTCGGCTTTCGGGTGTGGCTGGGTGGCGGCGAACACGTGATCCGGCTTGGCGGAACCGGGCGACGACAGCTCGATGTCGAGGTTGCCGTTATGGCCGCGCAAGGTGTTGTCAGCGCTGCTGAGGGTGGTGTGGGTCTTGCCGGTGGCCAGGACTTTTTCGATCTTGCTCATGGTTGAATCCTCGTTGGTGCAATCAGGTTTGATTTAGTGTCGTGTGCGTTTAGATCGCATCCGATGGAAGTGATACTCCCGCAGAACCCAATCGACGTCAAGGGGTATTTTTATGTCTTGGCGACGAATGGTCGGAGGCGGGTGCGTAACGGCCTGTTAGCGATCCAAATGTGGGAGCGAGCCTGCTCGCGAAAGCGGCAGGTCAGTCAATGGGGAGGTTGGATGTGATGGCCTCTTCGCGAGCAGGCTCGCTCCCACCGGTAATCGGGGAACTCAACCGCTGCAGCTCCCGCTGCACAAAATCGGCAAACAGCTTGATCCGGATCGGCGTCAGCGTGCCAAAAGCGTGCAGCGAATGAATCGCCCGGGTTGGCAGCGGGTGATCGGCCAGCACCTGCATCAAGGCGCCTGAATCCAGGTCTTGCTGCACCGTGCATTTCATCAGGTAGGCCACCCCCATGCCGCCGAGTACCGCGGCGCGCAGGCCGAACCCCGAGTCCAGGCCAATGCGGCCACGCGGGACCAGGGTTTCACCGTTGGCAAAAACGATGGGCAGGGTCTGACCGTTCAACTGATAGCGTACGAAGGGCAGGGCACGCAGAGCTTCGATAGAGGTCGGGTTACCCCATTCATCGAGGAACGCCGGGGACGCCACCAGCGCCATGTCGAGCTGGGCGAGGGTGCGGCTTTTCAAGTCGCTGTCGGCGAGGGTGCCGACGCGGAAAATCACGTCGTAACCTTCGCGAATCAGCTCCACACGGTGATCGAGCAAGGTCAGGTCCAGCTCCAGGTCGGGGTGATCGGCGAGGAACACCGAGCTGATCCGCGGCATCAGCAATCGCCCGAGTTCGCTCGGCATGCTGACCCGCAGGTGACCGCGTGCATCGCCGCTGTCTCGCAGGGCGTCGGCGGAGTCATCGATGGCTTGCAGTAGCGGCGCGACACGCTCGAAAAAGGCCTTGCCCTCGGGCGTCAGGCTGAGCGTCCGCGTGGAGCGACGGAACAGCTTGGCCTTGAGCTCCGTTTCCAGCCGGGCAATGCTTTTGGAGATGGCCGAAGGTGTGGTCCCGGCGTTGCGCGCGGCAGCGCTGAACGAGCCGGCTTCGACGGCACGGACGAAGGCAATCAGGCTGGCGGATTGATTCAACAGACTCGACATCTTGTGACTCCGCAGCACAACAGATGTGCCTTTTGCTGGACTGGTTGGCTGGATGCGCGCGCCATGATACTGCGCTTCTTCAACAAGCGGAGTCAGCAAATGCAACGTCTTCAAGGTAAGGTCGCGGTGATCACCGGCGGCAACAGCGGTATCGGTTTGGCCTCGGCGTGCCTGTTTGCCAAAGAGGGCGCACAAGTGATTGTCACGGCCCGTCGGCAAGCGGTACTGGACGACGCCGTTCGCCAGATCGGTCATGGCGCCATCGGCATCAAGGGCGATGTCGCCAGTCTTGAGCATCATGCCGAGGTGGCCGCGCAAGTCCGCGAGCGATTCGGGGCGCTGGATATCTACATGGCCAACTCCGGGGTCGTCACCTCGACGCCTTCGCAGCAGGTCACGCCAGAACAGTTCGACGCGCAATTCAACATCAATACCCGTGGTGTGTTTTTCGGTGTGCAGTCGATCGTGCCGTTGTTGCGTGACGGTGGCAGCATCATTTTGACCAGCTCCCTGGCCGCAACAAAAGTGTTCGAGGGGCATGCTGTGTATGCAGGGTCCAAAGCGGCCATCGCGGCATTTGCGCGCAATTGGGCGCTGGAACTGCGAGCGCGGCGGATACGCGTCAATGTGCTGAGCCCGGGCCCGGTCGACACGGCGATCATCGGCAAACTGGGGGTTTCAGAGGAACAGCGTCCAGGCTTCATGCAGATGCTGGCGGACATGATTCCCGCCGGTCGCGTGGGTGAGGCCGATGAGTTGGCGCAAGCGGCGCTCTACTTGGCGTCCAGCGACAGCTCATACGTCAACGGCATCGAGTTGCACGTGGACGGTGGCATGTCGCTGGTCTGAGATCGTAGCTAGAAGGTGCAGACAGCATCCGAAAAAACCACCCGCCCGAACTGCGCATTGGCGTCCAGCGGCGTGATGGCCAACAGTTGGTCCAGGCGGACCTCCTGCTGGCCGTCGGCCGTTTCCAGGCAGAGAAATTCTTCCTTGCTGCTGGCGGTTCGGGTGGTCAGCGCCTTGGCTTGCAAGCGCGCGCCATCCTTCAATTCCACATCCAGTCGGTAACCGCGCAGACAGGCGATTTCCAGATAGTCATGCAGGTCGCAGTTCAAGGGCTGATAGGTGTTCATGGCTTTACTCCCGGCAACCTTGCAGTTTGAGGATGAAGTAACCCTGCTCGGCGATCGCCGCGGCCACTTGTGGATTGGACGGTTCGACGTGGCAGAACTGGCAGCGGTCCTGGGCAATATCCTGATCCTGAACGCCTTGTTCATCAAGGAAACGACGCGCATAGGTTTTCGCCAGTTCGGGATTGTTATCCTCGATCAACACATCGAAGTGCAGGTAGCGGCCGTCTTTGGTGCGTACGTGGGTATCGAAGACCTTGATGCTCATCATTTGCTCTCCTTCAGTTTCCAGGTGCCCGGCAGCGACAGATCGCCCGAGGCAATGTCATAGACGCTGCTGACGCACAGCAACGGGTTGTGCAGGTCGGCATTGACCTTCAGTGCAGCGGTGACGCCGTCGTAATTAAAGCTTTCCGGGAACCCGACCGCCGCCAGCGGCACCCGGATTTTCGCCGCGTTTTTCTCGATGCTCAGATCGTAGCCGGGGGAGTCGATGTAGATGGGCGCACCCGGCCAGGTCGCCGGCAATTTGGGCTTGGCATCCTTGGGAATGTCGCGGACTTTCAAACCGCCAGGCCCGCAGCTTTCATCCTTGGTCAGCACCACCCAGTGGGCGTGCCACAGACCGCCATCGTTGTCTTTCTTGCCGTCCTTGTTTTCATCCAGTTGCGGGGTGTCATCGAAGTCCGGGTGCGACGTCAGCGCCAGGGCGAGGATGCCGGACTTGGCTTCAAAGCCGACGGCGGAACTGTCGAGGCTGGTCGGCCAGACATAGCTGTACACCTCGGCGCCGGCGAACGAGCCTTTGGCGGTCGGCACGCGACTGCCGGCCTTGCCGTCGACCAATTGCTCGAACACCAGGTCGCTGCCTTCCTTGGAGACGCGGGTATTGACCAGGTCGAACGCTGCGTCGGTCTTGCCTTTGTCGCTTTGGATGCCTTGCGAGTCATGGGCCCAGGCTTGTGACGCCAGCAGGGCGCCAAGGCTCAATGCCAGTGCGGTTTTCATGGGTGCCTCCCTTTCAAATTTGGCTGGATAACTGTTTCGAATCGACACCATAAAGCCTACGACAAGGCATGCTTTTGTCAATATGGTTTTTATCCGATACTATTTATCAACATTTTTAATCAGGAATGGCCCCCGTGTTGTTTGATCTGCTGGAAAGGTTGTCGAGCCTGACGCGCGTCTGGTTTCGCGAGCACCCGCTACTGACGGACCTGCAACCGATTCAGTTGAGTGCGCTGATGTACCTGGGCCGCTGCAATCGCTACTCCGATACACCCTTGGCGGTGACCGAGTATCTGGGGCTGACCAAAGGTACGGTGTCGCAATCGCTCAAGGCCCTGGAAAGCAAAGGCCTGCTGGTCAAACGGCCGGATGCCCGGGACAAGCGCAGCGTGCACCTGGTGCTGACCGAACCCGCCCAGGCGCTGCTGGACGCCGTGACGCCACCGGATTTTCTGGTGGCCGCCGCCGGGCGCATGGGGGCTGATGCGGTGGTGCTGGAAGGGTTGTTGCTGGAGCTGCTGCGCAATATTCAACAGGGCGAAGACGTGCCGGGCTTCGGCTTATGCCGAACCTGCCGTTTCCATCAGACCGTGGTGGGCGGGGCGTTTTGTGGATTGACCCAGGAGTCGCTGGAGCCACGGGAAATCGAGCTGATTTGTCGGGAGCATCAAGTGCCCGAGCCGGTATAGGCAGGGCTATCTTCGCTGTTTTCGAAGGCCCCTTCGCGAGCAAGCCCGCACCCACGGTTATGTGTCGACCACAAAATTTGTGAACGGAAAAAACCTGTGGGAGCTGGCTTGCCAGCGATGGGGTCAGCACAAGCACAGAAAGTCTGAGATAGACTCACAGCGACTATTCGACTCTGGAGCGTCGCCATGGCAAGCCTGCAATGGACTCGCTGATCACCGCCGCCGCCCAGGCGCTGGCCGCCGGTGATCCCCTTGGCGCGCTCGATCGGATTGCCTTGCGCGAAGACGCCCCCGCGCTGGCGCTGCGCGGGATCGCCATGGCGCAACTGGGGGATCTGGTGCGGGCCAAGGTGCTGGTGCGCCGGGCCGCGCGGGCGTTCGGGCCGAAAGAGGCGGTAGCCCGGGCGCGATGCGTTGTCGCCGAAGCCGAAATCGCATTGGCGTCCCGGGACCTTGGCTGGCCCGTGAAAGCACTCGATGCCGCGCGGCTCACGCTGGAGGCTCATGACGACTGGGTCAACGCTGCCCATGCGCGGTATCTGGACATCCGCCGCCTGGTGCTCATCGGGCAGCTGGATGAGGCGCAGGAAAAACTCATCCGACTTGACCCCGCCACCCTGCCGCCACCCTTGCGAGCCACCCATGAACTGGTGACGGCGGGGATCGCCATGCGGCATCTGCATTCACACACGGCGCGTGCGGCCCTCGTCAGGGCTGAACTCGCCGCGCGGCAATCCGCCATCCCGGCGCTGGAGGCGGAAGTCGCCAGTGCCGTTCGGCTGCTCGACAGTCCCGCCGCACGCTTGCTGGCCCAGGGTGAAGAACGGACATTGTTGCTCGACGAAGTAGAAGCGCTTCTCGCCTCGACATCGCTGGTGGTGGACGCCTGTCGATACGTTGTGCGTGGCGCGGGCATGTCGGTGTCGTTATCGACGCGGCCGATCCTGTTTACCCTCGCGCGAACATTGGCCGAAGCCTGGCCGGGCGATGTGCCGCGGGAAATCCTGATCACCCGGGCCTTTCACCTGAAGCTCAGCGATGAATCCCATCGCGCCCGGTTGCGGGTCGAAATCGGTCGACTGCGTGCGGCGCTCAAACCCCTGGCCGGTGTGATTGCCACCAAGCGCGGCTTTGCACTGGTCCCACAGGTTTCAGCCGAGGTTGTGCTGCTCATACCACCGGTTGAGGAAAAACATGCAGCGCTGTTCGCCTTGCTCAACGACGGTGAAGCATGGTCGAGCTCGGCGCTGTCGCTGGCGTTGGGTATCAGTCAGCGCACTGCGCAGCGCATGCTCGATACCTTGGCCGAGGCGGGCAAGGTGCAGTCGTTCGGGCAGGGGCGGGCACGACGCTGGCTGACCCCGCCGGTCCCCGGTTTCGCGACGACCTTGTTACTCCCGGTTCCGCTGCCCGGTGGCTAGGATGAACGCCACCACCCCCTTTCGAGGAACCGCGAAATGAAACAGTCAGCAGCCGAAATTCTCCGCGAGTATGGCCCCTTTGAAGGCGTCGAAACCGTGCACGGCCTTACCTGGGACGGGCACCAGGTATGGTTCGCCGCCACCGACAAGCTCCAGGCCCTGGACCCCGACAGCGGCCGCACGTTGCGCTCGATCGATGTCGCCGCCCACGCCGGCACTGCCTTCGATGGCAAGCATCTGTACCAGATCGCCGAGGACCGTATCCAGAAAATCGACCCCCAGACCGGCCGCGTACTCTCCACTATTCCGGCCCCCGGTGGTGGCAACGATTCGGGCCTGACCTGGGCCGAAGGCTCGTTGTGGGTCGGGCAGTACCGCGAACGCAAAATCCACCAGATCGACCCCGAGAGTGGCGCGATCCTGCGCACCCTCGAATCCAACCGCTTTGTCACCGGCGTGACCTGGGTCGAGGGTGCGCTGTGGCATGGCACGTGGGAAGGCGATGAAGGCGAACTGCGCCGGATCGATTCGAACACCGGCGAGGTGCTGGAAAGCCTGAAGATGCCGGCCGGTATCGGCGTTTCGGGGCTTGAGTCTGATGGTGGCGAGCGGTTTTTCTGTGGCGGTGGCAACAGTGGGCGGGTGAGGGTGGTGCGTCGTCCCTCATAACGCACCTGGCGGTGGTTGGATGTTTAACAACGTCCAACCATCAGGCGATTCTTCCGCCATGGCTCCAAGAGGTTTCCCGCCTGCACACAGGAACTGTCTGGTTTTAGCGATGAGCGCCCATCGCTCAGTCTTTTTCTGAGCCGTCTGATTCCATCGTCACCGTCCATCAGCTTGTCGTTTTCACAGGCGAGTCTTGATTGACGTCAGAATAGTGGCTCTCTAATATCACGCCATCACTGTGCCACCACTTCTGCTTTCGAGGGATCGAACATGTACCCACCCGCCCTCGTGGCGAGGTTGTGCCTGGCTTTGCTGTGCCTTTCTCCACTGAGTCCTGTTCACGCCGCTCCTACTCCCGGTGACACCGACCTGATCCGCGAACGCCAGGACCGCTTGCTCGAAGAACAGCGCCGGCGTCTCGAAGAACTCAAGGACTTGCCCGGCAAGCCGGTCCAGCCGACGCAGCCGCCAGCCCCGGCCGATACCCGTTGCTTCCCGATCCAGGACATTGAACTCAAGGGTGCCGACAGTCTCTCGGACCGCGAGAAAGAAAGCCTGCTCAAGCCTTACATCGGTCAGTGCCTGGGCGTGACACACCTCAATGAACTGCTCAAGGTCATCACCGACCACTACATCGAAAAAGGCCTGGTCACCAGCCGCGCCTACCTGCCGCAACAGGATTTGTCGGGCGGGCATTTGAAGGTGCTGGTGGTCGAGGGCCGGCTCGAAGGCTTGAAGGGCGCGCCGGACAGCCAATTGTCCGAGCGTGAGCTGGCCATGGCGTTTCCTGGGCAGGTCGGTGATCTGGTCAACCTGCGCGAGATCGAACAACTGGTCGATCAGCTCAATCGCCTGCCCTCGAACCAGGCCAGGATGGAGTTGGCCCCCGGCCAGAATGTCGGCGGCAGCGAGGTGCTGGTGACCAACAGCCCGCAGAAACCCTGGCGGATCGGGCTGTCGCGCAACAATGACGGCCAGCGCAGCACCGGTGAACAGCAGTGGGGCACGACGTTTGACTGGGACAGCCCACTGGGCCTGGCCGATCAGTTGATGCTGCGCGGCGGTCACGACGCAATGACCGATCACCAGCACACCTCCAACAACGCGTTGCTCTACTACAACCTGCCGTGGGGCTGGTGGAACTTCAGTTACACCTACAACCAGAGCGAGTACCGCTCGCAGATCGCGGCCAACGGGTACAACTTCAAGCAGACCGGCGACAGCGAAAACCATCAGTTGCGTGCCGAGCGGGTGATCCACCGTAATGCGGTGAGCAAGACCTCGCTCAACGTCGGGCTCTCCCATCTGCGCACCAACAACTTCATCGAAGACAGCAAGCTCAAATTGAGCAGCAACCGCATCAGCGAGTTGCAGTACGGCATCAACCATGGACGGCGGGTGGGCAGCGCGTTCGTCAACCTCGACCTCGGCCTGCAGCAAGGCATCGGTGCGTTCGACGCCCAGGGCAATGACCATCCGGGGGCAGGGGAGCCGAACGCGCGCTACCGCAAATACACCGCCACGGCGACCTGGCTGCAGCCGTTCAAGCTGTGGGGCGAATCCTTCAGCTTCACCAGCCTGATGACCGGCCAGCGCAGTGAAGACGTGCTGTTCAGCCCGCAACGCACCAGCCTTGGCGGGCAATCTTCGATTCGTGGTTACAAGGATCAATCGTTGGCCGGCGACAGCGGCGGCTACTGGCGCAACGACCTGCGCTGGAGCCGTCAGGTGACGCTGGAGTGGTTGCGCCCGCTGTTCGCCGAATACGGCACCGGCCTGGGTTACGACCAGGGCGTGATTCGCGGCGATCGCTACAACGGCGATCAGCACGGGAGGATGTCGAGCAACTCGCTGGAGTTGTTTGCCCGGGGTCAGCACCTGGCCGCCAGCGTGACGTTTGCCCACTCCCTGGAACGCCCCGACGCCCTGACCGAACGTGAAGCCCCGATCTATTTTCGCGTGGACCTCTTCCTCTAATTACGTTTCTTCGAGATCAACGACATGGACGTTCGCCACTACGCCTTCCTCGCCCGCCAGCCTTCAGCCGTGCTGAACACCCGCGAACGTTTCTGGGGCATGCCCAAGCGCGGGCTGGCGTTCCTGTTGGCCAACGTCATGTTCTGGCAACCGATCTGGGCGCAGGCGGACGGTATCGTGGTGGCCAACCCCGGCACCGGTCTCGGTCAGGCGGGCAACGGCGTGCCGATCGTCAACATCGCCACGCCCAATGGCAGCGGCCTGTCGCATAACCAGTTCGTCGATTACAACGTCGGCAACCAGGGGGTGATCCTCAACAACGTCGCCAACCAGACCGGTGCCACGCAACTGGGCGGGATCATCATCGGCAACCCGCACCTGAAAAACAGCGGCTCGGCGCAAACCATCCTCAACGAAGTGGTCGGTGGCAGCCCGAGCCAACTGCGCGGTTACACCGAAGTGGCGGGGCAGTCGGCGCGGGTCATCGTTGCCAACCCCTATGGCATCAGCTGCAACGGTTGCGGCTTCATCAATACCCCGCGTGTGACCCTGACCACCGGCAAGCCTGTGCTCGACGGCAGCGGACGGCTGGATCGCTTTGAGGTCGATCAAGGCAGCGTGTCCATCGACGGCACCGGCCTGGATGCCAGCCAGGTCGACCGCTTTGAAATCATCACCCGCAGCGCGAAAATCAATGCCGAGATCCAGGCGAAAAACCTGACCCTCATCGCCGGTCGCAACGACGTCAACGCTGACAGCCTCAACGCCACGGCGCGTGCCGATGACGGCAGCACCAAGCCGCAGCTGGCCATCGACTCCTCGGCGCTGGGTGGCATGTACGCCGGGGCGATCAAGTTGGTGGGCACCGAGGCTGGGGTGGGGGTGAAGCTCGACGGCAAACTGATCGCCAGCGGCGGCGACATCCAGCTCGACGCCAATGGTCATTTGAGCCTGGCGCAAATATCTGCCACAGGGGCGGTGAACGTTAAAGCCGCCAGTCTTGACGCCCAAGGACAGGTGTACGCAGGCACTGCCGTCAACGTGCAAACCCAAGGCTACCTGACAGTCCAGCAAACCCTCGCGGCTCGGGACAGCATCACCCTGAGTGCCGGCGGTCAGTTGACCAACAACGGCATCATCGAAGCGGGAGTCAATGCCGACACCAGCCGCAATGCCAACGGCGATGTGAACCTGACGGCGCAGAACCTCAACAATATCGGCAAGAGCGTGGTCGCCAGCCGCAACCTGACGGTCAACACCCGCCAGACCCTGAACAACCAGAACGGTACGCTCAGTGGGCAAAACACCGCGATCACTGCCGGTTCGCTCGACAACCGCAACAGCGGTCACGTGTTGAGCAACGGCTTGCTGAGCCTCAATGCCGGTCAGGTGTTGAACAGCAACGGAGTCATCAACAGCACCGGGAAACTTACCGGCAACGTCGGTCGACTGATCAACAGTGATGGCGAGCTGACCAGTCAGATGGATACCGTATTGACGGTCACGTCGCTGGATAACGTCGCCGGTCTGATGATGGCCGGTCGCTTGCTGGACATCACGGCACTCGGCACGATCGATAACCGCGAAGGCAAGATCGGGTCGAAACAGACCCTGACCGTCAAGGCGCAAGATCTCGACAACAGCCAGCTTGGCCAGTTGACCAGTGAAGGCACGCTGACCACCCGGGTCAGTGCACAGCTGAATAACCAAAAAGGCCTGATCCAGGCCAACGGTGCAATGGATGTGCAGGCCACACGACTGGACAACCGCACCGGCAAGATTTCCAGCCTCGACAACCTGACTGTCAGCAGCACCCACACCGACAATCGTGGCGGGGTCATTCGCGCGGATCAGGCGGTGAAGTTGCTGGTCAGTGAACTGGACAATCGCGACAAGGGCCGGCTTGAAAGCAAGGCCGCGCTGACCTTCGACGGCGGCAAGCTGGACAACAGCAATGGCGGCCTGATCACCTCGACGGGATTGATGACCCTCACGGCCAATGAGGTTGCCAACGTCGCCGGGCGCCTGTCCGGCAAGGGCGATATCGACGCGAACATCGACACCCTGAACCAGCAGGGTGGCGAACTGGTTGCCGAAGGCAATCTGAAACTGACCGGCAAGGCGCTGGATAACCGTCAGGACGGTCTGGTTGCGTCGCTCAAGACATTGACCATGAATGTCGACCGGATCGATAACCGTGGCGGCTCGTTGTCCAGCCAACTGGATTTGCAAGTCAAAGGTACACGCCTGGATAACAGTGATGGCGGCAAGGTGCTGTCGGACACCACGCTGGGCTTGAAAGTCGACCAGATCATCAATGCGACCGCCGGCCTGATTTTCAGCAAAGGTGCGACCACGCTGACGGGCATAGGCTTGAGTAACATCGGCGGCCGTATCGTCAGTCAGGGTGAGCTGAAGCTGGCCTTGGATGCCGCCCTGGACAACCAGCAAGGCCTGATCAGCAGCGAAGGCCAACTGACCCTCAATGCCGGCAGCCTCGATAATCGTCTGGGTAAACTGTCGAGCCTTGAGGCGATGGCACTGACTTCTATCGGCGCAGCGTTGAATCAGGGCGGTCTGATTGCTTCGCAGAAAGGCCTGACGCTGAACAGCGGTAGTCTCGACAGCAGCAGTTACGGTGTGATCAGCGCCAAAGCCGATTCAACGGTGACCACCGGTGAGTTCAACAACAGTCACGGCGGCAGTCTGGCGACCGATGGCACCCTGGTTGTCACGGCAGGGCATCTGGATAACTCCACGGGGCAAATCGGCAGCCAGCAGCGGCTTGAGGTTTCGGTCACGTCCCTTGATCAGGACGGCGGTGAGCTGTTCAGCAACACCGACCTGACCCTGGATCTGAACAATGGCCTGCTGAACAACCAGCGCGGCAATATTCATACGCCGGGTCAGTTGCTGTTGAAGAATCTCAATGAGGTCAACAACAGCGCTGGCGAAATCTCCGGGGCCAAGGCCTGGAGCATGAATGCGCAAAGCCTGACCAACGATGACGGCAAACTGCTCGGCAATGAAAAGCTCACCCTCGTCATCGACCGGGTACTGAGTAACGTCAAAGGTCTGATCGCCGCGGCAGGCATCGAAAGTCACAGCGCCAGCCTGAACAACGCCGGGGGTGATATTCGTGGTCGTGGGGATGTAGACATCACCGTCACCGATGACTTCGACAACCAGGCCGGCGTGGTCATTGCCGACAATGGCTTGACCGTCAAAGCCGCGCGTCTCGATAACCGGGGGGAAGGCCTGGTAGGCGCCACAAAAGCGCTGAAGCTCACGGTCGATCACCTCGATAACCGCAATGGCGAACTGTCGAGCAAGGCCGACGTGGACCTGATCGGTGCGTACCTCGACAACAGCGACAGTGGTTACATCCTGGCCGGCGGCAATCTTGCGCTGACGGTGGATCAGGTGATCAACCGCAACAAAGGCCTGCTGTCCGGTGACACCGGGCTGACGGTGACCGGGCGAACCCTGGAGAATAGCGGCCGCCTGATCACGCAGAACAACCTGGCGATCACGCTTTCATCCGATCTGAACAACAACCAAGGCAGTCTGGTCAGCGAAGGTGCACTGGCAATCAGCGCCGAGAGCCTCAGTAACAATGGCGGTACGGTATCCAGTGCCAAGGCTTTGACCGTCGATACACGGGGCGATGTCAGCAACCAGGGCGGCAAACTGCTGACCGACTCGACACTCACGCTCGACAGCCGCGCTCTGGATAACCAGCAGAACGGCATCCTCAGCAGCAAAGGCAACCTGAGCATCACCACCGGTGCACTCAACAACAGCCTGGCCAGTATCTACTCCGCCAATCAGCTGGATTTGAGTGCCGGTCAAGTCATCAACACCGGCGGCAGCCTGGGTGCAGGTACTTCGCTGGTGGCCAATGTCAGTGGCCTCGATCAGCAAGGCGGCAAGCTGTTCAGCCAAGGCAACCTGAGCCTGGATCTGAACGGTGGGGCGTTGAACAACCAGGACGGTTTCATCAATGCGCCGGGTCAGTTGTTGCTGAAAAACCTTGCTGACGTGAACAACCGCAACGGCGAGATTTCCAGCGAACAGGCTTTCGACCTGATTGCCAGTCAACTGGACAACAGCGGTGGACAACTGCTGAGCAACCAGAAACTCACTCTGCAAATCGACAACGCACTGACCTCGATCAAGGGCAAGATCGCCGCGGCAGCGTTGCAGGTTCGTGCGGCCAGTCTGGATAACAGCGCCGGTGTCCTGCTCAGTGACAGCGATCTGGGCGTGACCGTCGAGGGTCTGTTGATCAACCAGGACAAAGGCATCATCAAGGCTGCGCAACAGCTGACCCTCAACAGCAACGGTTTGAACAACCAGGGCGGAACGCTGCTCGGCGGTTCGGCCGTCACCCTCGATCTGGGCACGACACCGGCGGATCTGAACAACCAGGATGGCTTGATCAACACCAAAGGTGTGCTGACCGTCGCCCACCTGCGTGACCTCAATAACCAGAAGGGCGAAATCTCCAGCGTCCACAGTTTCAGCCTGACCGGCAACACCCTGGACAACCGGGGTGGCAACCTGATCAGCAACGATCAATTGACCCTCACCGCCGCCGAAGTGAAAAACCAGGGTGGTTTGGTATCGGGCTGGAATGGGCTGACCGTCTCCGGCGCCTCGCTGGATAACAGCCAGGAAGGCACACTCTCCAGCCTGCTCGGCAACCTGAGCATTGACCTGAGCGGGGCGCTGATCAATCACTCTAAAGGCGGGCTGGCCGGCAAGGGCGAGGTGAGCATCACGGCGGCCAGTCTCGATAACAGCAACGGCATCGTCACCAGCGGCGGGAAGCAGACGCTGACGATCTCCGGCGGCGAGATCAACAACTCCTCGGGTGGCTTGATCGAAAGCAGTGACACCCTGGATATCCACGGCGCAACGCTGGACAACACGTCCGGCAGTGTCTCTGCCGGCAAAGCCTTGACCTTCACCGGCACGCAACTGGACAACACCGGTGGCAGCCTGGTTAGTGAAGGCAGCGTCACCCTCGATTTGCTCGGAGCCCTGACCAACGTCAATGGCGCGCTTGGCAGCAGCGGATCGTTGATGGTCAATCGCTCCAGCAGCATCGATAACCGAGGCGGCCAGTTGATCAGCCAGAGTTTGTTGAGTCTGTTGACCTCCGGTGATCTGAACAACAGTCAGCGCGGCACCTTGTCGGCCAACGGACAACTGGATCTGACTGCCACCGGTACCGTTCATAACGACGCTGACGGTTTGATTTCGAGCCGTGACGCGGGTGTGACCCTTACGGCGTCAGCCCTGAACAATGCCAAGGGGGCCGTGCAGAGCTACGGTGCGCTGACCGTGGAGGCGGGTAATGGCGCGATCGACAACCAGGGCGGCAAACTCATCGCGCAGACCGGTGATCTCAACCTCACCGCCGCCAGTCTCGACAGCCGCGGCGGTGTGCTGTCGAGCCTAAAAGGCTTGCTGCAAACCCGGTTGACCGGTGTGTTGAAAAACGGCCAGGGCGGGAAGCTCGAAGGCAGTCGCCTCGATTTGCGAGCGCTGGGCGGTATCTACAGTGACGGCGGCCGTATCGCGGCCAACACTGGCGACATCCTGCTCGATGCCGGTAGCCATGCCGTCGACAACAGCAACGGGGGGATTTACGCGAAGGGCCTGGTGAACGTCATCGCGGGCTCGATGAATAACAATGGCGGGCAAGTCAGCGGCAACGGGATCGACCTCGGCGTCGACGGCAATCTCTCCAACCGTGGCGGCCTGATCGAAAGCGCCGACACCCTGACCGTGCGTGCCGCCAACCTCGACAACCAGGGCGGCAAACTGCGTGCCCTGGGCAGCAGCGGTAAAACCGATTTCCAGATCGGCAGCCAGTTCGATAACCGCAATGGACTGTTGGAGACCGCCAACCAGCAGCTGACCCTGGCAACACCGGGCTTGCTCAACGCCGGTGGCAACGTGACCCACGTCGGCACCGGTCTGTTCGACATCTCGACCACCAATGTCATGAACGCCGGCGGCACGCTGGTTACCCGTGGCGACCTGAACCTGAACGCCGTCAGCTGGACCAACAGCAGCGTGATTCAGGCCGGGCGTCTGACGGTCAACGTCAACAATTTCAACCAGACCGCGAGCGGCCAGTTGCTCGCCTCGAATCAGCTCGTGGGGCGCGGTGGGAACTGGAACAACGACGGATTGATTGCCAGCGATGGCAGCCTGGATATTCAGTTGAGCGGCGGCTATGGCGGCAATGGTCGCATGAGCAGCCTGGGTGACATGCAGGTCGATGCATCCACCCTCAACCTCAACAGCGCGGCGAGCATTGCCGGCGGCGGCAACGTCACGGTGGGCGGTCGTGGCGGTTTGTCGGTGTTGAACAACTACGGTCGCCTCACCGCGACCAATAACCTCAACCTGAATGCGGGCGCCGTTAACAACTACGGCACACTCGCGGGCGGGACGGGGATGAAACTCGCCGCGTCATCACTGATGAATGATCAAGGCGGGTTCTTGTTCAGTGGCGGCAACATGCAGCTGCGGGTAGGAAGTTTCACCAACAAAAAATCCGATGTGTACAGTTTGGGGGCTATCGACATTGCGCGGGACGATGCGGGTAACCGTGCGGCGTTGGTGGAGAACCTTTCCGGGACGATGGAGAGCATCGGCAACTTCTCGATCAAGGCGGATTCGATCGTCAATCGCCGGGATCAGTTCAAGACCGTGTCCGAGATGTATTCGGCGGATATTGGTGTTCGTTGTTATGAATGTACTGAACTGCCACGTTTCTGGACGGACGTTCGTGACGATGGACTACCCAGTCATCTGGTATGGGAGCAGAAATTCCGAGTCACTATTCTGGAGGGGGAAAGCTCCAAGGCAGCCACTATTACTTCCGGACGCAATCTTGATGTCTCCGGTGGTTCGTTCCTGAACTCGAACTCGTCTGTCGCGGCTTCAGGGGACATCGGTATCAACGTGAGCAACTTTGAGAACTCCGGTACCGCTACGGGGGATTACGTTTCTCGTAAATACGTCACTGGCGGGCAATCCCTCGATCAATGGCGTGAGATCGCCCTGTACAACATGTACAACGATGCGGACTACAACCAGGATCTGCGTTTCTGGAACGTCAATGAAGTTGAGTCGAGAACGACCCCTCGACAAGTGAAGCAAGGTGCGAAGAACGAATATGACTATTATCAGGATCTCGGCCCTATCGTTCTTTATTTAGGGAGTTACACCGGCAATGTACTACCCGCGGTTAAATTTGATGCGTCTCAGTATTCAACCGGCATTAGAATCGACGCCCCCAGCTTCATAAAAAACGCCGTCTTCAGTGAAAAAATCATTGCCGCAGATCCTTCAGGTTTTGCATCGGCGATCATCCAGGCCGCCGGCAACGTCACCATCAACGCAACCAACAAGATCAACAACGGCGTAGAAAAAGCCTACAGTCCGGGCGTTTCCGGCACTTCGCGCAACACCGGCACCGGAGCGACCGGCACCGGCAAACCCACAGTCATCAGCCTCAACAGCCAACTGCCGCCGGACCTGGCCCAGCAACAGGTCAATCCTCTGACATTGCCCGGCTTCAGCCTGCCGGTGGGCGACAACGGAATGTTCCGTCTGAGCGGCAAAAACGGCACAGATCCAACGATCGTCACAAGCCCGCCACGGACCATCGGTTCCGCTACCGGCGGCACGACCCAGCGCTCGGACGGCATGCCTGTCAGGCAAGCCACTGAGTTGCAATTCGACGAGAACGACCCGGTCTCGGTGAAAAACCGCGAGCTGGCATTGGCCGGTAGTCCGTCCCTGAACCTCAACGACAAGGCCGCTCAGGTCAACGTCAACGCGGCTGTCGGTGACGGGGCAGTCGGGGTGCAATTGCCTAATCGCGGCAATGCGTTGATCTATGTGCCCCGCGTACAGGGAGTGCCCGACACCAGTGTGCGCCGCAACCCGAACAAGTACCTGATCGAGACCAACCCGGTACTCACCGATCTCAAGCAATTCATGAGTTCGGACTACCTCTTGGCCAACCTCGGCTATGACCCCGACACCAGCGCCAAACGCCTGGGCGACGGTTTCTTTGAACAACGGATGATTCAGCAAGCCGTGGTCGAACGCACCGGTCAGCGCTTCATCGATGGCCAGACCTCCGACGAGGCCATGTTCAAGTACCTGATGAACAACGCCATCGCCAGCAAGGACGAACTGAACCTGTCCGTGGGCGTGACCCTGACCGCCCAGCAAGTGGCGGCCCTGACCCACGACATCGTCTGGCTCGAAGAGCATGAAGTGAACGGCGAAAAGGTCCTGGTGCCGGTGCTGTACCTGGCCCAGGCCGACAATCGCCTGGCGCCGAACGGGGCGTTGATCCAGGGCGGCGACGTGACCCTGATTGCCGGGCAGGATCTGAACAACGCGGGGACCTTGCGCGCCACCCACAACCTGTCAGCGTCCGCCACGCAAGACCTGACCAACAGTGGCCTGATCGAAGCCGGCAACCGACTCGATTTACTGGCGGGCAACAACATCATCAATAAATCGGGCGGCGTCATTGCCGGGCGCGATGTCACCCTCAAAGCCGTGACCGGTGATGTCATCAACGAGCGAACCGTCACCACCGCTGACTTCAGCAACAAAGGCTACACCCAGCAGCGCGACTACCTGGACAGCGCCGCGCGGATCGAAGCGGCCAACGACCTGACCATTGGCGCGGGCAGGGACGTGCTGAACACGGGCGGCGTCATCACCAGCGGTCGTGACACCGACATCGAGGCCGGGCGCGACATCGGCATCGTCTCCGTTGAACAGCAAAGCAGCGACACCGGAGGCAAACAGAAAAGCTCGGTCACTCAGTTCGGTTCAAGCATGAACGCTGGACGCGACATCACCATGAGTGCTGGCCGCGACATGAACATCGTCGCGAGCGAGATCACCGCCAAACGCAACATCGACCTGGCGACCGAAGGCGACATGACCATCGCCTCCGGTGCCGACGAAACCCATTCCTACTACAAAACCAAGAAAGTCACCGCGCAGGAAGATCACGTCAAACAAGTCGCCAGTGCGATCACGGCTGGCGGCAACGTCGCGATGAGCGCGGGCAACGACATGGCGGTCATCTCCAGCCGCATCACGGCGGGTGACGAGGCCTACCTGGTCGCGGGCAACAACCTCGAACTCTTGGCCGCTCAAGACACGGACTATTCGCTGTACGACAAAAAGAAAAAAGGCAGCTTCGGCCAAAAGGAAACCCGACGGGATGAAGTCACGAAAGTGACTCATGTCGGAAGCGAGATCACATCAGGCGGCGATTTGACGCTGGTCAGCGGCGGGGATCAGCGCTATCAGGTGGCCAAGCTCAACAGTGGTGGAGACCTGACACTGGACAGTGGTGGCAGCATCACGTTTGAAGCGGTGAAGGACCTGCATCAGGAGAGTCATGAGAAGAGCAGCAATAGCCTCGCGTGGACCAGTGCCAAGGGTAAGGGCAATACCGATGAGACTTTGCGTCAGAGTCAGCTTGTGGCGCAGGGTGAGTTGGCAATCAAGGCGGTCGATGGTCTGAAGATCGACATCAAACGGATCGACGAGAAGTCGGTGAGCCAGACCATTGATGCCATGGTGCAGGCTGATCCGCAACTGGCGTGGCTCAAGGAGGCTGAGCAGCGAGGTGATGTCGACTGGCGCCGCGTGGAAGAAATCCACAAAAGCTTCAAATACTCAAGCTCGGGACTGGGCGTCGCTGCACAACTGGCCTTGGCGATCTTGCTGGCAGCGGTGACGGGTGGGGCAGGAGCCGGATTGGTCGGTGCCACGGCAGGTACCTTTTCCGCAGGCTTTGCCAACGCAGTGTTGATCGCGGTGGAGACCACGGCTGCCAACAGCGCCATCAGTAACAAAGGCGACTTGGGTGCAGTTTTAAAAGACACCTTTAGCAGTGAAAGCCTTAAAGGTTATGTGCTCTCTGGAGTGTTGGGCGGAATTGGCAGCAGCAGCCTGGGTTATGACCCAAGCAAAATTGGTTTTGACCTGGACAGTCTTGGCCAAGTCGTTCTTAAGACCGGTGCTGACACCATAGCCCAAACCGTCCTGCAGGGCGGCAGCCTGGGCGACAACTTCGTCAATAATCTGCTGGGTGCCGTCGTTAATATTGGCGGTGCTATTGCGGCCAATAAAGTCGGCAACCTGGCTCTGGTCGAAGGCAGTCCGACCAAGATCGCGGCCCATGCGCTGGTCGGTGGTTTGAAGTCGATGGCCATGGGGGGGGACTTCAAGACGGGAGCATTGGCAGGAGGGGCTAACGAACTTCTGGTGCAGTACCTGGCGGACTTGGTGTTGCCCGAAGGCTACGATCCGTACGCGCCGGGGGGCGACCAGGCTAAAGCCAACTTGTTAGCGATGTCGCAGTTGCTTGGTGTACTCACAGCGGTACTTTCCGGTAGCGATCCTTCTATTGCCGCGAACATTGCCGCCAATGCCACTCAGTACAACTACCTGAATCATTCAGATCTTGATCGGGCAGCAAACGAGTTGGTGGGTTGCGGTAAAGACACCCAATGCATCACTAAGGCATATACCTCGTATCGCGAGTTGAGCCAGCAACAGGAACAGGAAGCACTGATCCAATGTGGGCAGGATCCAAAGAGCTGTGGACGCATCGCAAATCTGGTGGCCAAGACACAAGCGGATACTGAACATTTCCGAGACCTGAGTACCTCTGCGTCACCCGAAGCCCGTCAGGCTTATAACCTGCTGATTGCAGAAAACGATGGCTTCCAGAACCTACTGGCGAGTGCGACCACTGAGCACTCGGCCAAGGCGGTTGCGGACATCCTTGTTGAAAAATGGGGGATGAGTCCGGAGCATGCGGCTGCTGTTATGGTTGGTGCCATAACGCTTGCAAGCGGGTTGGCTGCTGTTCGGATTGCGCGGGGCGGCAATGAGTCAACCAAGGGGGTTGCTTCAGGCTTGCCGGTGGACTCTAATATCTCCAGTAGTGGAGCGGTTGGTGCTAAAGAGGCTGCAATAGCTCCGAAAGTCACCATCAAAGATCACTATGATCACCACCTGAATATGGTGGATGACATCAAGGATCAACTTTCGTCTCAAGGGTTCAGAGTCAGCGAAAAGGAAATATCATTTGGCAGCTCCTGTGGCACTGGTCGTTGTAGGCCAGACATCGTGGCCGAAGCGCCTGATGGAACCCTTAGAATTATTGAGGTTAAGACGGGAGGCGCGGACCTGAGTATTCGCCAGTCCGAAATTTTCCCTCAAATAAAAGACGGGAGTTCAATTCCAAGAGGGAAGGTTGCCGAAAGTTTTGGCTTGATACCCGGCGTGCCGTTAAAGGATCAAGGTTATCCTAACGGTATCCCTATTGAGATAATGAATTTTCCTGGTGCTTAGTAATGAAAGAAAAAGATGTGGTTTCAATCTTGAAGGCGCAGGGCTGGGTTTGTAGCAAAGATGAGGTTGGGAATTATTTTTGCGTGACAGATATTGGTGGGGTTAAAGTTCAAGTAATCCCGTCTGTAGGGGAACGCCCGGACCATTTTCGAGTGTCGCTTATACCCTCGGTTTCGACCGAGGAGTTCTCGGAGACTGTTGCTTTTGTACAGGGAGAGGGAAGCGGCTATTCGCCGGTCATAGTTAGTAATGAGCCCCCGGAGAAGTTACCCGACTTTTCTGGTGATGATGTTCTTAGGATGTCTGAGAAAGCCATATCTTGGGCTCGCTCTCAGAATATTGAATCTGGCCTGATGGGTTATAGAAATCTGCCGACTGACGCTAAAGGTGCGATGCCGCTTCGGCACTTGGCTGCATTGGCAGTAGCTGGTGACGTTGAACGATTGGAAGGTTACAAGAAGAGCTTTGACATGGGAGATAGGCTTGGGTTTGTACCTTACATTACTGCTAGCATGATTGATCGAGCAATCTTGAAAGCCAAAATTGCAAAATAGAGTACTCTTGAATACTCCCCACCTTTGACACGGGTAAAGGGGACGGTAAAGGGGACAGATTTATTTTTCAAACGAAAAGCGAAAAAGGGGACAAACCACGTTTTTCCTGGATGAAAAACGTGGACTGTCCCTCCTGCCCTAAATCCAGACGTCATTCTCTGCTGTTTTATCTCCTGCCTCATCGCCTGTATTCAATACACCGCTAGGCTCGATCAGCAACAACTTCACCTCGCGTTCCGCGTACGGTTTGTGCTCTGTGCCCTTAGGCACTACATACATTTCACCTTGCTCGATCAGCACCGCTCCATCCCTGAAATCAATGCGAAGCTGTCCTTCCAATACGATAAAAGCTTCATCCGTGTCAGCATGGCAATGCCAGATGAAATCTCCTTCGAGCTTCACAATTTTGAACTGGTAGTCGTTCATTTTTGCGATGACTTTGGGTGCCCATTGTTCACTGAAGAGGGCGTATTTCTTCGAGAAGTTGATTGCAGAGTAGTGCGCCACAACGGATGTATCAGGCATTTGAGTCTCTCAAATTATCAAGAAATCGAAACCTGACCTTAAGCGGGAAGCGAAGCGGCGTATTGCACGATTGTGCAGGTCAAGGACGGCAGTCTGGTCAAAACTGTTTCAGACGCGTCAGCCAGCGTCCGGGCGGCACGCCATAGGTCTGGATAAACTGACGAGTCAAATGGCTTTGGTCGAAGAATCCCGCCGATAGGGCTGTTTCTGCCAACGGATAGCCCGACTTCAGCAGGGCCCTGGCGAGATCGAGTCGTCGCTGAGTCATGTACCGATAGGGGCTCGTACCGTACAGCGCACGGAAGTCTCTGCTGAGGCTCCACCGATCCCGACCACTCGCCTGTGACAGTTCATCCAGTGTTACCACACGATCCAGTGCAGAATGAATAAACGCCCGTGCCCGCTCCGCAGCGACAAAGTCCAGTGCCTTGCGGGCCACCCTCCGCCCTGATACCTGATCCAGCGCTTGCGCCAGGTCATAAAGCACGTCGTCTTCCTCAAGCGGCTCCATCGCGGAGTCCAGGTTGCACAACAACGCCCGAGTAGCGCGATACAAACGAGGGTCATCAGATAACCCCCCTTCAATAAACGGCAGCGGCTTGCCACCCAATATCTGCTGAATCAAAGCGGGCTGGATGTACACCATCCGATAACGAAACCCTTCCTCAGTACCTGCTTGACCGTCATGCACCTCATCAGGATGCAGCACCAGGATATTGCCAGGCAGACTGTGACGTTGGCAGCGACGGTACTGAAAGCTTTGAACGCCGGACAGGGTTGTGCCGATGGCATAAGTGTCGTGACGGTGGGGGGTGAAGCCATGCCCGTTAAAGAAGGCTTCGATGCGTTCCATTTTTTGGAGTTCGGGCGAGTATTTGACCCAGTCGCCAGCAGGAATGTGATCCGACATAGTGCAGCACCAAGGCGATGATGGTTACACAGTACCAGACTCCACAAATGCCTTCAGGCACTCGGGTTCAGACCAATGACCGCAACAACACCGTCGTCAGCATCACCACGCCAGGAGCGAGTTGCTAGCCCATGGATCGATGTTATTCTTCGCAAATAGATTGTTAAATAGTGTAAGTATGAGGCATATGAACACGAATCGTGATCAATTTCCTTTGCCTGAAGACCTCAAGGTTTTCCTCACCGTGGTGCGTAAAAATGGCTTCGCCAGCGCCGCTGAAGAGCTGGGCTACTCGCCGGCCTACATCAGCAAACGCATTTCCGTGCTGGAAACCACGCTGTCGACACGGCTGTTGCACCGCACCACCCGACGTATCGCACTGACCGACGACGGCGAACGGGTGCGGGTGTGGGCCGAGAAACTGCTGGGCGACTTTGACGATTTTGTCGGTGAAATTTCCGAGGCCCGGCAGCAGCCCATGGGCTCGTTGCACATCTGCAGCAGCTTTGGTTTTGGCCGTAATCATGTCGCCCCGGCCATCTGCAAGTTGTCGCAGACCTACCCGAAACTGGAGATTCGTCTCGATGTGTTCGATCGCGTGGTGGATATCGTTGGCGAGGGTTTCGACCTGGAGATTCGTGTCGGCGATGACCTGCCGGGTCAGCACCTGGGTCGCAAGCTGGTGAGCAATCGGCGCGTGCTGTGTGCGACGCCGGAGTACCTGGCGCGGCGCGGAATGCCACACTCGCTGGCGGACTTGAAAGACCATGATTGCCTGGTGTTGAAAGAGCGCAACTATGCTTTTGGCGTGTGGAACCTGACCCGGAATGGGCAAGAGGAATCGGTACGTGTCAGCGGCCCGTTGTCCTCCAACAGCGGCGAGATCGTTCTGGAGTGGGCCTTGAGCGGCGGAGGGATCCTGCTGCGTTCGATGTGGGACGTCAAACCGATGCTGGAGCAGGGGCGACTGGTGCAAGTGCTGCATGACTACACCCAGAGCGCCAATGTCTGGGCGGTCTATCCGACCCGGCTCAGCCAGTCGGCGAAATTGCGGGTTTGCGTCGAGTTTCTGGAAGATTACTTTCGCGATCTGTCAGTCGAATGAAGAGCCCTCTGTGGGAGCGAGCCTGCTCGCGAAAGCGGTGTATCAGGCGGCATTAACGTCAACTGATACAGCCTATTCGCGAGCAGGCTCGCTCCCACAGGTACAGCGTACTTCCGTCAGGCTAGCCAAGGGTTGTCCGCCAGATGCTGCACCTCAAAACGGCGAATCTGCTCGGCACGCTGCAGCGTCGTGCCGATGGCATCCAACCCCGATAGCAGTGATTGTTTGCGCAGCTGATCTATCTCGAACGGGATCACGTCGCCGTCAGCCAGCGCGATGGTTTGCTCCGGCAGGTTGACGCTGATCCGCGCCGTCGCTGCGACGCTGGTCACCTCGGCAATCTGCTTCAGTCGAACCTCGCAAAGCTGGATCGCCAACACCCCGTTGCGCTGGCAGTTGTCATAGAAAATCCCGGCGAAACTCGTGCCGATCAAGGCCCGGATGCCCACTTGCTTCAAGCCCCAGACTGCGTGCTCGCGACTGGAGCCGCAGCCGAAGTTGGGGCCGACGACCAGAAAGGCTGCATCGTTCCAGGCGGGTTGGTTGAGGATGAACTCAGGATTGGGCTCGCCCGATTGCAGGAAGCGCAGATCGAAGAACAATCCCTGTTCCAGCCCCTGGCGATCGATGCCCTTGAGAAACTGCTTGGGCATGATCACATCGGTGTCGATGTTGGCTGCCAGCAGTGGCGCGGCACTGCCGCTGACCGTAGTGAAAGGTTGCATGGTTCAAGCCTCCAGAGCGAATGAGCGGACGTCGGTCAAATGCCCGGTGATCGCGGCGGCCGCGACCATCGCCGGGCTCATCAGGTGCGTGCGCGCACCGGCACCCTGACGGCCTTCAAAGTTGCGATTGGTACTGGAGGCGCAGCGGTCGCCCGGCGCGAGTACATCGTCATTCATGGCCAGGCACATCGAGCAACCGGATTGCCGCCACTCGAAACCGGCATCGAGGAAGACCTGCGCCAGCCCCTCGCTTTCAGCCTGATTGCGAACCAGTGTCGAGCCGGGAACGATCATCGCCCGTACATGAGCGGCCACGCGTTTGCCACGTACGACACGGGCGACGTCACGCAGATCCTCGATGCGCGCGTTGGTGCAGGAACCGATGAAGGCATGGCTGATCATCACGTCGCTGAGCGGCATGCCGGGCTTCAGGCCCATGTAGTCGAGCGCGCGCTGCATGCCCTGGCGCAGGATCAGGTCCGGCTGGCTGGCGGGGTCCGGGACACGGCTACCGACCGGTGCGGCCTGATCGGGGCTGGTGCCCCAGGTGACCATGGGCTCCAAGGCACTGACATCAAGGGTCACCTCGCGATCGAACAGGGCGCCTTCATCACTGTGAAGACCTCTCCATGTGGCGACAGCCTGTTCCCACAACTCGTCCCGGGGCGCGCGCGGTTTGTTTCGCAGGTAGGCAAACACCTTGTCATCCGGCGCCATGAACGCACCCCGGGCGCCAGCCTCGACGGCCATGTTGCAAATGGTCATGCGCGCTTCCACGCTGAGTTCGGCGATCGCTGGCCCGGCGAATTCAATCGCATAACCCGTGGCCCCCGAGGCTCCGATTTTTTCGATCAGGGCCATGATAATGTCCTTGGACGTCAGCCCGCTGCCGAGCAAGCCGTTGACTGTCACGCGCATGGTCTTCAGGCGTTTGTAGACCAAGGTTTGCGAGGCCAGCAGGTGTTCGATTTCAGAGGTGCCGATACCAAACCCGAACCCACCCAGGGCGCCGTAGGTGGTGGTGTGGCTGTCGCCGGCAGCGACGACCATGCCTGGCAGGATAAAACCTTGTTCCGGGGCCACCACATGTTCGATCCCCTGGCGTGTATCCAGCACGTCGAACAACTCGATGCCGAAATCACGGCAGTTTTCTTCGAAGTACGAAACCTGACGTGCACCCCCGGCATCCGCCATCGTGGCAATGCGTGTCGGGGTCGTGGGGTTCACATGGTCGACCACGGCCAGCGTCGCGCCCGGACGCCAGACGCTGCGCCTCGACTCGCGCAGGCCGCTGAAGGCCTGCGGACTGGTGTATTCGTTGGCGACCTGGCGATCGATGTACAACAGCACATGGCCCTGGTCGTCGAGTTCGCAAACGGTGTGACTGTCGATGTGCTTCTGGTAGAGCGTTCTTGGACGGGGCATGGAATGGGCTCTCTAATCGGTCATGTGCGAGATCACGGGTTCTGACGCATGGATAGAATATTCGTCGCGGATCTTGCATCAAGACTCAATAAGTGATGGCGTTGCGCACGGTTTGTGAATAATCAGCGCCTCGATCTGATAGTGAACATGGCGTTGGCGCTCTAGCAGATGTCGCGCCAGGGCAACCCCTTTTGTGGCGTGACTCAATTCCCGCCAGACAGGCCATTCAATTCGCGACAGAAAACATTCCTGTTAGCGACCACCTCAATTCACGCACTTAAATTCAAGCCCCTGTTTTTCAAGGGCTTGAGCAATTTTGCATGTGTGTTCTTACAGTATTTTTTGTGTATACATAAAAAATACAAAGCATTGACGGTACCCGAAACCCGTGCGAATCTGATTTCAACAACATGTCATAAGCGCTGATTCGACTGCCCTGGAGGTCTTTTGTGAAAAACGGCAAGAGCACTCTTTACGACGACCTCAAGCGTCAGATCCTCACCATGGAACTCGACCCTGACGAGGCGCTGGACGAGGTGGCGATCAGCGAGCGCTACGGCCTGTCACGGACCCCGGTGCGCGAGGTGTTCCGGCGCCTGGCCGGTGAGGGCTACATCGATATCCGGGAAAACCGGGGCGCGCGGGTGATTCCGATGAACCATTCGACGTTGCGCAACTTCTTCCTGGTCGCACCGATGGTCTACGCGGCGATCGGTCGCCTGGCGGTGCAAAACTTCAAGGCCCACCAACTGGTCGACCTCAAGGAAACCCAGCGCCGTTTCCGCGCTGCGACGGTGTCCCGCGATGCGCTGATGATGGTGGTGGAGAACAATCGCTTTCACGCGATCATGGGTGAAATGGCCGGCAACCAGTATCTGGAGCCCAGCCTGGAGCGATTGCTGATTGATCACGCACGTATCGGCCATACGTTTTTCCGTCCTCGCGACGAGGACACGGAACGACGCCTTGAACTTTCAGCCGAGCATCACGATTCATTTATTGTCGCTATCGAAAATCGTGACGAGAGCGCCGTGGTGGACCTGGTGTTTGAGCATTGGGAGCTTTCCCGCGAAAACATGGAAATGTTTATAGCGCCTCAAGGGATGAAAGCGGACCTTCCGTTTGCATTTAAATAATATTGATCCCGGCCCGATCAATATAAGTTTCTGCCCCAGCGGCAGACTGCATTGAGTGTCAATTCAAGTGTGAGTTGACAGGCAATAAACGCTGAACCGGATGGTGGACTTAACGTTTCACACCACGGGCTTCTATTGTTTAGAGGCTGATAAAAACAGATTTCATCGAAGATCGAGGAACGCCATGAACAAGTTTTTTAAGGCAGTCTGCGCGGTCGCGCTCATGGGCATGGCAATACTGCCTGTTCACGCGCAAGAGAAGACCATTACGGTGGGAACTTTGTCATGGGAGGATTTGACGCCCATTACCGGTATTACCAAAAAAGTACTTGAAGACTCCGGTTATACCGTAAAGGTCATCGAGTTCTCCGAGTGGGGCATCGCCTACGCGGCACTGACCAAAGGCGATATCCAGGTGCTGGCTTCGCAGACCGACTATGCGGCGCACGATTACTGGAACAAGAACAAGAACCGCCTGGAAAAACTGTCGCCGGTGTCTTACGGCCTCTACCAGGCAATCGCGGTGCCCAAGTACGTCGACATCGACTCGCTCGAACAGCTCAATGACAACGCCGACAAGTTTGGCGGGAAAATCATCGGTATCGAACCGGGCTCCGGCCTGATGAGTGATGCCACCAAGGCGGTCAAGGACTACGGCATCAAGCTGCAACTGCTTGAAGGCAGTACCGCTGCCATGACCGCTGCGCTGAAGTCGGCGGTCGATCGTAAAGAGTGGGTGGCGGTGACTGTCTGGGAACCGTCCTGGATGGCGCAGAAGTTTGATCTGAAGTTCCTCAAGGATCCAAAAGGCGTATTTCCGCCGCCACAAGGCTACTACTGGATCGGACATAAGGGTTTTACCCAGGAATACCCGCATGCCCGTGAAGTCATTGCCAGTGTTTATGTTCCACTGGGCGATATCACAAATATAAATGGCCAGGTTAAAGACGGAAAAAGCATGGAGCAGGCGGTTAACGACTGGACTACCAAAAATGCCGACCTGTTGAAGCGTTGGGAAAATATCAAGAAGCCATAATCATGTAGGAGCGAGCTTGCTCGCGATGGACTTAAGGGCGACGCGTTCAATCAGGCGCCCCTCGTTATCGTTAACGCCCATCGCGAGCAAGCTCGCTCCTACAAATCATGCCACTGCCGAGTTTTGATCAATTAGAAAAACCAGCAAAACTGGTTCAATAGGCAAAAAAATGAATACGGTCAAAATAGACACTAACGAAGTGCTCGTGGATTGTCAGTCAGTCTGGAAAATCTTCGGTCAGAACGCCAAGGCGGCGATGGATGCTGTGGTGCAAAAGGGACTCAGTAAAACCCAGATCCTGCAGGATTATGGCTGCGTGGTCGGGGTCTCTGATGTCAGTCTCCAGGTCCGTCGTGGCGAGATCTTTTGCATCATGGGACTGTCCGGCAGTGGCAAGTCCACCCTCATCAGGCTACTCAACAAGCTGATCACCCCCAGTTCCGGCAAGGTTCTGGTCAAAGGCAATGACCTTGCCGCCCTGTCTCCCGCGAAACTGCGGGAAGTCAGGGCACGCAACATCGGCATGGTGTTCCAGAGTGTCGCCTTGCTGCCCAATCGCACGGTGCTGGAAAACACCGCGTTTGGCCTGGAAGTGCAGGGCGTCGGTAAAGCCGAGCGCTATCAGGTGGCGGAGCGGGCATTGGCCAAGGTCGGCTTGACCGACTGGTCTTCGCGTTACCCCAGTGAACTGTCCGGCGGGATGCAGCAACGGGTCGGTCTGGCGCGGGCCATTACCGCAGACCCTGAAGTCATCCTGATGGACGAACCCTTCAGTGCGCTGGATCCGCTGATTCGTCGGCAGTTGCAGGATGAATTCCGCCAGTTGACCAAGGACCTTGGCAAGTCCGCGGTGTTCATTACCCACGACCTGGAAGAGGCAATCCGCATCGGCGATCGCATCGCGATCATGAAAGATGGGGTGATCATCCAGGTCGGCACCGCCGAAGAGATTGTCCTCAATCCGGCGGATGACTACGTGGCTGAGTTTGTTGCCGGCATTTCCCGCTTGCACCTGGTCAAGGCCCATTCGGTCATGACCCCGGTGGCGGCATTCCAGGCGGCCAATCCATCCTGTGATCTCACGCGGCTGCCGAAAGCCTCGGCGGAAGCCGATCTCGACGAACTGATCGGCCTGACCACGCAATCCAGCCTTGAAGCCATCACCGTCGTGAAAAACGGTGTGGTGGTGGGGGTGATCACCCCGCGCGATCTGCTGCGAGGCGTGCAGGGTCTGCCGAATGAAGTCGCGGCGGAACACGCGGCCACCGTCCTGGAGGCGTCGACATGAGTACGCCCGATTTTTCCTCGCAATTC
This sequence comes from Pseudomonas sp. SDO5532_S415, assembly GCF_054071155.1. Lineage (NCBI taxonomy): Bacteria > Pseudomonadati > Pseudomonadota > Gammaproteobacteria > Pseudomonadales > Pseudomonadaceae > Pseudomonas > Pseudomonas sp. SDO5532_S415. Next base: position 46,003 of record NZ_JBSVWS010000018.1, read on the forward strand.
GACTCGGCTGTCGACTCCGGCCTGGAGTGGCTTTCCGAGAACGGCGAGTTCGTATTCGAGACCTTCAATACGGTATTGGAAGGTATTTTCAAAGGCGTGTTGTGGTGCCTGGCCTACCCACCGTATTACGTGATTGCGATTCTCTTTGGCCTGATCGGCTGGCGCATGGTGGGGCTTCGCTTTGCCGTACTGTCGGCCCTGGCGTTGCTCGCCTGTGCCATGATCGGCCTGTGGCCGGAGACGGTGAGTACGCTGGCATTGGTGCTCACGGCCACGGTATTGGCCTTGATGGTCGCCGTTCCTTTGGGCGTGTTGGCGGGGCTGGCGCCGGTATTCGATCGCGTGGTCGATCCTTGCCTCGACCTGGTCCAGACCATGCCGCCCTACATCTACCTGCTGCCGGCCATTGCATTGCTCGGCTACGGTCCGGCCACGGCCTTGTTGGCGACCTTTATTGTGGCGGTGCCACCCGCGCTGCGCCTGACTTCCCTGGGTATTCGCATGACGCCCAAAGAGTTCATCGAGTTGGGCGAGGCCAGCGGGGTCACCGGGTTGCAGATGTTCTTCAAGATTCGCCTGCCGTTCGCCATGCCCAGCATCATGGCCGGGGTCAACCAGAGCCTGATGATGGCCTTCGGCATGGTGGTGATCGCCGGGATTGTCGGCTCCGGCGGTCTCGGTGAATCGATCTACGGTGCCGTGCGAACGCTGGATATTGCCAAGTCGATCAACGCGGCGATTGCCATCGTGATTCTGACCATGATCCTCGATCGGCTCGCACAGAGTGCGGCGCGGTCGCGGATGGGAGACAACCAATGAGCCTCCTCGATCTGCGTTTCTCGCCCGGTGCGTTTCTCGCCCCCGCTATTGATTGGATGAATGCCAATCTGCACGGTCTGTTCGTGCTGATCAGTAAAGTGATCGAAACCAGCCTGGGCGGTATTGAAAGCGCATTGCTGGCGCCGTCGCCTTATGTGTCGATCGCGGTGGTGGTGGTCCTGGCGTTCATTTTCGCCAACCTGCGGGTGGCGATTTTTGCCGGGCTGATGTTGGCCTTCTGTCTGTTCTCCGGGCTGTGGGTGGCGTCGATGCAGACCATTGCCCTGGTCTCGGTGTCGGTGCTGATCTCGGTATCGATTGCCTTCCCCCTTGGCGTGCTGGCGGCACGGGTCAAGCGCGTCGATGCGGCGTTTCTGCCAATTCTCAACGTGATGCAAACCGTACCGCCGTGGGTCTACCTGATCCCGGCAGTGATGTTGTTCAGCCTCGGTCGCGTACCGGCCATCATCGCAACCATTGTGTATGGCATCCCGCCGATGCTGCGATTGACCACCCTGGCGTTCAAACAGTTGCCCAAGGATCTGCTGGAACTTGGCCAGGCGCTGGGTGCTTCTCCGCGGTCGATTCTATTCAAGATCGAATTGCCCACCGCTGCACCGACGCTGCTGGTCGGATTGAACCAATGCATCTTGCTGTCCCTGGCGATGGTGGTGTTGGCGGGGCTGGTGGGTGCCGGCGGTCTGGGCGCGGAAGTCACCCGTGGCCTGACCCGGATGGAAATGGGCCTGGGGCTTCGTGCGGGTCTGGCGATCGTTGCGGTTGCCTTGCTGCTCGACCGCTTGTCACGCGGCGCCTTGCAACGTCATTCGCCACGGCAGATGGTTTAAGACCGTTGTACCCATCACTTAAGGGTAGGGGGCAGCACAATCCCTGTGGGAGCGAGCCCGCTCCGGGCGGCGTTCCGACGAAAGCGGTGGGTCTGACACATTGATGTTGGCTGTGCCGACGTATTCGCGAGCAGGCTCGCTCCCACATTGTGTACTCCTGAGCAGAGCGGTAAATCCCTCTTGCCCACGGCGTTCAATTTGCGTAAACAGGCCACTCACCGAGCCTGCTCAGGAGTATCAGGTATCAAGGCGTTAATTCACATGTTCGTCAACACGACGAAGCGAGGCGTGCGTTGGTAGAGCGACGTCAGTTCAGCGGTGGCATGAAGGGCAAGAACCTGCGCTACCTCAATGAGCACGAAGGCCAGTCGGTCCGGGCGCGGGCGGGATTTCTGTTGCTGGAGCATTTTTCCTTGCCGGCGTTCACCCAGGCGCTCGACACAGTCATCACCGCCAATTTGCTGCGACCTGAGTTGTTTTCAACGAAAACCTTTGGCTTGACCGAAGGGGAAGTGATCAGCGATCTGGGGTTGGTGATTCGACCCGATGCCTGTCTCAGCCACGCCGAAATCCAGGCCCTGGATTTGCTGGTGGTGTGTGGCGGTTATCGTACCGCGCTCAAGGCCGATGAGGCGTTGACCACCCTGTTGCACGGTGCGGCCGAACTGGGTGTGACCCTGGCGGGCATCTGGAACGGCGCCTGGTTTCTCGGGCGCGCGGGATTGCTGGACGGTTATCGCTGCGCGATTCACCCCGAACATCGCCCGGCACTGGCGGAAATCGCCAAGTTGACGCAAGTCACCAGCGAAGCCTACGTGGTGGACCGCGACCGTCTGACCGCCTCGAGTCCAAACGGCACCTTCTATATGGCGCTGGAGTGGATCAGGGGTCTGCATGACAAGGCGTTGACCGATGGCATTGAAGATATTCTGGCGTTCGAGGCCTCACGTTACCGGCGCATCAAACCCTCGCTGAACGCTTCGGTCTGCGGCCCGTTGCGCGAGGTGGTCAACCTGATGGACGCCAACCTCGAAGAACCGCTGGAGATGGAAGCGCTCTGTGAGTACGCGGGCCGCTCCCGGCGACAGATCGAGCGGCTGTTCAAGGAGCAACTGGGCACCACGCCGCAGCGTTATTACATGGACCTGCGCATCACCGAGGCGCGTCGTTTGCTGCAGCACACCTCGTTGACCATCGTCGAAGTGTCGGTGGCTTGTGGTTTCGTTTCGCCCAGCCACTTCAGCAAGTGCTACAGCTCGTATTTCGGCTATCGCCCATCCAAGGAAACGCGGTTGGTCAAATGACCGCCGCACCGCGGTTTTATAGGAGCGAGCTTGCTCGCGATGGGCTCGAGAGCGCCGCGTGTAACCCGTAAGCACACGTCATCGTTAACGACCATCGCGAGCAAGCTCGCTCCTACAGAACGCCCGCGTTAATACCGTCGTTTTTCAACTCGAATTCATTCCCCATTCACCACCCATCACCTGCCATTGGCCTCTGTTTCTTTTGTGTATTTTAATTGTAGACACAAAGAATAACGTTGTTTTATAGTGAGAATACAGGTAGTAGACAATGCTCACTCACCCGTACGAAGGTTTCTGAAGATGGCCATAAAAGAACTCGATCTGCAGGCTTCCACCGATCTGCCTGTTGACCGTAAAGCTGTGTTGGGCGAAGCGCTGCGGCGGCGGATCCTGAGCATGGAACTGGCACCTGGCGCAGTGGTGGATGAACTGGCCTTGTGCGACGAGTTCGGGCTATCCCGGCCACCGGTGCGTGAGCTCATGCGGCAAATGGCAGCCGAGGGTTACATTGATCTGGAAGCGAACCGCGCCGCGCGGGTTTCCTCGATGAACTATCAATCGCTGCGCAGCTTTTTCCTTGCCGCACCGCTGATCTACATCGCCACCACCCAACTGGCCGCGACCCACGCCACGGCTGCCGAGCTTGTCGAGCTCAAACGTATCCAGGCACTGTTCCGCACCGCCATCGAAGAAAAAGATGTCGAGAAGCGCGTGCTCTACAACGACGAATTCCACCTGCAGATCGGCAAGATGGCACACAACGCCTACCTGATGCCGAGCCTGCAGCGCCTGCTGATCGACCATGCGCGGCTGGGCAAGATTTTCTATCGCCACCCGACCACCGCCGACATGCAGGAAGACCTGGAAGTGGCGGCGGGGCAGCATGACGAAATGATCAGTGCCATTGAAAACCATGACCCGGTTCTGGCCGGGGATATCGTGCGCGCGCACCTGGAGCTGTCCCGTCGACGGATGTCCGAATACGCCGCGCCCGAAGGACTGGAAGTGGCACTTACCTTCTAACAAGCAGTACCGGTTGCACTGGCATAACCACCACTTACACCGTGATGAGATCGTGCAGAAGGGAAGCTTTTAGTACTCACAACTATAAAAGAGCCCAGGTCGCGAAAATGGCAAAGATCAGATACACACCGGCAGACGACTCCACTTGTGGCTGGTTCCACCTGAGTCAACCCAGAGTGGCGCGTGCGTCTCACTCAGGCATCCGCTCGGCCCGCTGGGTGGTGGTGGGTGCCGGGTTCACCGGGCTGGCAGCGGCCCGGCAACTGGCGCTGAACTTTCCGGATGATGAGATCGTATTGATCGAGGCACAGGAGGTCGGGTATGGCGCTTCCGGTAGAAACGCCGGATTCGCCATCGACCTGCCACACGATATTGGCGCCGATGACTATATCGGCGACATCAAGACCGCCAGGATCAGCATGGAGTTGAACCTGACCGGGCAATCGATCTTGAAAAGCCTGGTGGAGAAGCACGGCATCCAGTGTCAGTTCAGCCTGTGCGGCAAGTACCAGGCGGCCATTGAAGACCGGGGTATCGCGGTGCTGGATGCCTACCGCCGTGGTTTGGACAAGCTCGGTCAACCTTACGAGATGATCGAAGAGAAGGACTTGCCCAAGCACATCGGCACCGGCTTCTATCGAAAGGCGCTGTTTACCCCTGGCACGGCACTGGTCCAGCCGGCTGCCCTGGTAAAAGGCCTGGCCGACAGTCTGCCGAGCAACGTGACGCTTTACGAAAACACCCCGATTACCGAAGTGGAGTATGGCGACAAGACCATCCTTACCCATAAGTTCGGCCGTATCGTTGCTGACAAATTGCTGCTGACCAACAACGCGTTCGCCATGAGTTTTGGCTTCTTGAAAGGGCGCATGTTGCCCATCTTCACCTACGCGAGCCTGACCCGGCCGTTGACGGAGCAAGAGCAGGCACGCCTGGGTGGCCGGCCTTATTGGGGCGTGATACCCGCCGACCCTTTCGGCACCACGCTGCGCCGGACCATGGATGATCGCCTGTTGGTGCGCAACAGCTTCAGCTTCAATGCCGATGGGCGCAGCCATCCCAAGTACCTGCAACGGTTCCATCAGCGACACAAGGAATCGTTCGAGCGCCGATTCCCCATGCTCCCGGAGGTGGACTTCGAGTACACCTGGGGCGGCTCGCTGGCCATGTCGAGGAATCACATGGCGCACTTCGGCCAGTTGAGCAACAACGTCTACGGCGCACTGTGCTGCAACGGACTCGGCGTCACGCGGGGCACAGTGACAGGCACGCTGCTGGCCGACTGGCTGGCGGGCAAAAGCAATCACCTGATCGACTTTTTGTTGTCCTCCCCGGGACCGAACAGAAATCCACCTGAGCCGATACTGTCCGCAGGCGTGAACATGAACCTTCTATGGGGTCAGTGCCGCGCAGGAAAGGAAAGCTGATCAAGCAACACGTAAGTTAGATAAGTTCGAATTTAAACGATTGATTGGAAGTTGTTAGTGCTATTGGCGCGTCCATGGCGGCTGACTGTTTTTGATCGAGACGGCTTTCGTTTACCTGGAATTCAGGTCTTTGAGCCCTTCGAATGACCGAGACGTAATAGGAGACAATAATGACAAGTCCTAATACATCCATTGAGGATGTTCCTCTCAATAACTTCCACCGGTTGTTGACGGCCCGTTCGGGAGGCGGGTCGTTTGTCGACGGTTATGTGTTGAGCATTATCGGCATCGCCATGTTGCAAGTAACGTCGGCGCTGAACCTGAGTGAATTCTGGCAAGGCATGATCGCGGCATCGGCCTTGATGGGTGTGTTTTTTGGCGGTTTTATCGGTGGCTGGCTGACGGACAAGCTGGGCCGCAAGACCGTTTATTTTATCGGCCCTTCACTGTTCATCATCTGTTCGCTGGCGCAATTCTGGGTGGAGTCGGCAGCGGCGCTGTTTGCCTTCAGGTTCATCATTGGGCTGGCCGTGGGCATCGAATATCCAGTGGCCACGTCGTTGCTGGTGGAGTTCCTGCCCAAGAAACAACGTGGCCCGCGACTCGCGGCATTGACCATTCTGTGGTTTGCCGGTGCGGCATTTGCTTACGTAGTGGGTAACGCCATCCTCAATGCAGGGGGCGACGATGCCTGGCGTTATGCATTGGCGAGCGCATCGGTCATCGGCGCAGTGCTGCTGTTGCTGCGTGTCGGCACACCGGAATCCGCGCGCTGGCTGTTGAGCAAGGGGCGTGACCGCGAGGCCGAGCGGGTGATCAAGCAGGTGTATGGCTCGCACTATTCATTGCGGGACCTGCCCGAGCAACCCGATGAAAAGAAGATGACTTTCATGGACTTGCTGCATTCCGGTTATGGCAAGCGCTTGTTCTTTGTCTCGGTATTCTGGTCGTGTTCGATTATTCCGGTATTTGCGGTTTATGCCTTCGCGCCCAAAGTTTTGTTGGCACTTAATCTGAAAGGCGAGTGGGCTTCCTATGGCTCCATGGCCATTACGTTGTTGTTTGTCGTTGGTTGTGTACTTGCAACCAGGCTGATCAATACGATCGGTCGGCGCAGCATGTTGATTCATAGTTTTCTCTGGTCGGGTGTTTCGTTGTTGCTGTTGGCAATGTTTTCCAACGGCAACGAATTACTCGTGCTCTTTCTGTTCGGTGCCTACGCGGTGTTTATCGGTGGCGCGCAGGTGCTGCAACTGGTCTACCCGAACGAACTATTCCCCACGGAAATCCGCGCCTTTGCCGTCGGCATCGGCACTTCGCTGTCCCGTGTCGGGGCGGCGGTCGGTACTTACCTGGTGCCGGTTTCACTGCAGACACTGGGTATCGGCAACACCATGTATGTGGCAGCAGGCGTCACCTTTATCGGGTTGACGGCGGCCTGGGCCATGGCACCTGAAACACGCTCGCTGAACTTGCGCGATGCGGCGGCACTGAGTTGAAAAAACATCCCTTACTGATGGAGAGGCAATCATGAAGTTCGAAGGCATCTATACCCCGGCAATCACTCCCTTGACGGCCAATGGCGAGATCGACAAATCGGCCTTCGCCGACGTGCTCGAGTACCTGATCGAATCCAAAGTGCACGGCATCATCATTGGCGGTTCGACCGGTGAGTACTACGCCCACACCGCGCAAGAACGCATCGCACTGGCGACCCAGGCCAAGGACGTGATCGGCGGGCGCTTGCCGCTGGTCATCGGCACCGGCGCCATCCGCACCGAAGATTCGGTGGAATACGCCACGGCTGCCCGCGCCATCAAGGCCGATGCGATACTGGTCGGCTCGCCACCCTATGCACTGCCGACCGAGAAGGAAAACGCCATCCATGCGTTGACCGTCGACCGCGCCGCCGACCTGCCGATCATGCTCTACAACTACCCGGCGCGCATGGGCGTCAGCATGGGCGAGGAGTACTTCGCGGCGGTGGCCGAATCGAAAAACATCGTCGCCATCAAGGAAAGCTCCGGCGACATGGCGCAAGTCCATCGCCTGGCGCGCAACCACCCGAACATTGCCTTGTCCTGCGGTTGGGACGACCAGGCACTGGAGTTCTTTGCCTGGGGCGCGCGCAGCTGGGTGTGTGCCGGTTCCAACTTCATCCCCCGCGAACACGTTGCGCTCTATGAAGCCTGCGTGGTCGAAAAGGATTTCGAAAAAGGGCGCAAGATCATGAGCGCGTTCATGCCGCTGATGGACTTCCTGGAAAGCGGAAAATTCGTGCAGTCGATCAAATACGGCTGCGAACTCAACGGGCTGCGCACCGGCAGTGTGCGTTCGCCGCTGCAACCGCTGTACGAGCACGAAAAACAGGCCCTGAAGGACGTCATCGCCACCCTCAAGCGTGAAGTTGTTCAAGTGATCGGGAGTTCGAACAATGGCTGATCTTCTCAGCGCGGCTGAATATGCCGCCATCGCGCAAACACTGAAGTTTCCCACTGAATCCTTCGTCAACGGCGCGCCGTACACCTCGGGTTCAGGCAAGACCTTCACCACCACCAACCCGGCCACTAACGAAGTGCTGGCCGAGATCACCGCATGCGATGCCAAGGACGTCGATTTCGCCGTGGCCAAGGCCAAGGAGGCTTTCGACGACGGTCGTTGGCACAAGCTCAGCCCCGGCGAGCGCAAGAAAGTGCTGCTGCGCTTTGCCGATCTGCTGGAGCAGAACGCCCACGAACTGTCGGTCATGGAAAGCCTGGACAGCGGCAAGCCGATTCGCGAGTGCCAGCTCACCGATATTCCCGAAACCATTCACACCCTGCGCTGGCATGCCGAGCTGATCGACAAGATCTACGACAACACCGCCCCGGTCGGTTCCGGTGCGATGACCCTGGTGGTGCGTGAAGCCATTGGTGTGGTCGGTCTGGTATTGCCATGGAATTTTCCGCTGTTGATGCTGGCGTGGAAAATCGGCCCGTCCCTGGCCGCCGGTTGCTCGATCATCGTCAAGCCGGCCAAGGAAACCACGCTGACGGCATTGCGTGTCGCCGAACTGGCCCATGAAGCGGGCGTGCCGGCCGGTGTGTTCAACGTGCTGTCGGGTGGTGGCAGTGAAGTCGGGGAGCCATTGGGACGGCACATGGACGTGTCCATGGTCAGCTTCACCGGGTCGACGGCGACCGGTCGCCGCTTCCTCAACTACGCGGCCGATTCGAACCTCAAGCGCATCGTGCTGGAGTGCGGGGGCAAGAACCCGGCGGTGGTGATGAACGACGTCGAAGATCTGGATCTGGTGGCGAGCCATGTGGTCAACGGCGCGTTCTGGAACATGGGGGAAAACTGCTCGGCGTCGTCGCGGCTGATTGTCCATGCCGACATCAAGGACGAGTTGCTCAAACGCATCGGCGTGCAAATGCGCGAGTGGAAAATGGGCAGCCCGCTGGACCCGGAAAATCGCATCGGGTCGATGGTCAGCAAGGCGCACTTCGAGAAAGTCCGCTCTTACCTCGAACACGCTGCTGTCGAGAAGCTCAACGTGGTGTTCGGTGGCAACACCGAGAGCGACATTTTCGTCGAGCCGACCGTGGTCGACGGTGTGGGCGCTGAAAGCCGCCTGTTCCAGGAAGAAATCTTCGGCCCGGTACTCGCCGTGACCACCTTCACCACCATTGACCAGGCCATCGCCCTGGCCAATGACTCGGTATATGGCCTGGCGGCGTCGGTCTACACCGATAACCTGCGCAATGCGATCAAGCTGTCGCGGGAAATCCGCGCAGGGATCGTGACGGTCAACTGCTTCGGTGAGGGTGACGCATCAACGCCGTTCGGTGGCTACAAGGAATCCGGCTTCGGCGGGCGTGACAAGTCGATCTGGGCGCATGATCAGTACACCGAGATCAAGACGATCTGGATCGACGTTTCCGAGCGTTGACTGACTCTTCGCGAGCAGGCTCGCTCCCACAGGGGACTTTTGCGGCCACAACATCTGTGTGCGCATT